>NZ_JAUQOO010000034.1:0-31143 GCF_030580745.1 Pseudomonas serbiensis | reverse complement strand
TTCTTTTCGGTCACTTGATTGACCGCTTGGATTTTGAATTCTTCGGGATAACGTGGGTTGCTCATGGCACCTCCTGATTGGCCTCAGTTTAAGGCAAAGAGGTGTCTACGAAACCCAGGGCGATTCACAAAGCATTCGGAAGCGCGAACAGTCAATTGGTTATCCGGTTGATGAATGCACACTCAAACCCAATCCGCTCTAACCCACGCGGGGAATTCTTCCCCTCAGGGCGAAGTGTTTCTCCGCTTTCTGATACCCGAAATCGGAGAAATACAATGACTCATAACCCACAACGCTTGCCCATGGTGATCGAGATTGGTCTGCTTGCTTTCCAGGCCCGTCAACACATATCCCTTGACCTGCAGAACCTCGATCTCCTTTCGGCTGAAGTAGATCTGTGGGGCGACGTTCGATCCAAGGTCATGGAATTGGCCAGGATGGATCACACCGATAACTACACCCCTACAACGCATCCTATGCTGAGTGATTTTGGTCTGCTTGAGGACTATCAAAAAGCACGAGACAGCTTCATATACAGCCCTCTGGAGATGAAGATTCGTCACCCATCCTGGTGAGTATGCCAATAAACACAGCCCCTTTAATCAGGGGCTTTTTTCTATCACAGGGGCTTGACAACAGCATCAGTTCTTTCACATTCTTAGGCCATGTATCGCTGACGTTGTCAGCAACATGCCCGGGTAGTCTCAGATCTCATGGCTACGTTGCGTTTAACGCAATGATCACTTCCCGAAGTTCGCAAAGCATTCGGAAGCGCGAACAATCAACCGGTCACCCGGCTGATGAATGCACACTTTATCCAAATCAGCTCTATCACCCACGCGGGGAATTCTTCCCCTCGGGCGAAGTCTTTCTCCGTTTTCTGTTTTGAAATTGGAGAATCACTATGAGCAATTCTAACGAAACCAAATACTTCGACATCCACACCACTGGTATCGGTTATCTCAACCGTATTCGTGAAGTGAAACCGAAGAAAGGCAACCCCTTCATGGCCGTGACCATTGCGGCTCTGCATGGCAAGTCTGATGATGTTGAATACACTTACATTGACTGTAATGTCGTCGGTGAAGAAGCTGATTATCTCATCCGACGTTGCATTGACGCAGTTAACGCTGACAAAAAGGTCCTTGTGTCCTTTCGAGTCGGTGATATCTGGCCTGATGTGTTCACCTATGAACACGGTCCCAAGAAAGGACAAACAAGCGCGAGCCTAAAAGGCCGTCTCTTGCACCTTTCCTGGATCAAAGTCAATGGTGTAACTGTTCATGAAGCCAAACCAAAAGATCAGGCTGATGCCTCGTCGGACGGTAACGCTTCTAATGGCTCTACTACTTCAAATCCAGCGCCTACTGAAGTTCCAGCGCCAGTTGCTGAAGCTTCCTTTGCAGCAGATACACCTCAGAAGCCTCCTCGCTCTCGCAGGCAAGCTGCCTGATACAACACACACTCAAGGCGCCCTTTCGGCGCCTTTTTTTCATTCGGAAGATGAAATGAAACCGTTGATCCAAAACCTCAAATTCACGCTCATCGCTTTGCTGATCTTTGGGGTTGGTATTGCCCTCTGCGAATTGGGTACACAGACATCTACGCCATCGATCATCCAAGCGGGGTTCTACGTGCTGGTGATTGCTGGCCTTGTAATTTTCACGGATATCATTGTGAGTATGGTGGCTGTGGTATACCGATCGTTCATTCACTCGCATGAATAAAAACACTGTCGAGGCTTCGCCCTCCTGATTTAAACAACCCACACGGGGATTATTCCCCATGAGGGATGGTCCCCTCCCAATTGGAGAGACCAAATGTCTATAGCTATCCAGATTTTACATACTCAGTATGTTGAGACACTGAAACAATACCCTGTGGTTCTTACCACAAAAGCATGGAAACGTTTTATCTGCCGTGATAAACCCTACGACTCTTGCGACTTGGGGTTTCGGCTCGCAATCGTTATCCAGGCTGCGCACGAGGCATTAAATTCAAATGCAGTGAGTACCCATTATCTGTTCGGCATGCATCTAGAAGTAGCTGATGTGCGCCACTGGGTTATGCTGCAACTAAATGTCGTATCCCTCCCAGGCGAACCGTCTTACTTGCACATTTCATTACTTGATGAGTCACAAAATTTGGATGGAGAGGACTTGTAGTCTCGGTAGCCTTAAATGATCACTCTTCCGGGTCACTTGGCCATTCGTACCATCAGTGGCCGGCATGGGTATTTCAATGTCGGTCGGTTATCAACTTCAATCGGAGAGTTCGTCATTAAAGACGCTCTCCTGGAGCAATATACTGAGGGCAAGTATCGAGGTGATTTTGCAATCATCGAGATACGCCCCTCCTATTACGTAACAGGAGGCCGGCTGGTTGTAGAGGTCCGTGCACGTCTTGACAGTATGGTTTTGGATGACGTTGAGAATCTGTCATCCGAAGATACGTCTCACATCGATGCCCAGATCCCTGATCCGGTCGACGATGACAAACCAACTTCATACTCACGTCCACACAAAGCTCCTCGATCCGAGTCGGCAGTCTCTCAACCAGATGACCTGCCCCCGTTCGGGATGCCTATCGCAAAGCCTGCACAACCTTGTGTGAATGATGCAGACGCCGAGTTATTCGGCTCTGTCTGGCCATTGGGGCATGCCGTAAAGCTTGACTCAACAGTGGATAGGCAGCAATTACGCAACCAATGTCAGAGACTCAGCCAGATGGGCTATGAACTCGATTTCCGGCTTCAAACTTGGTACAGGTCACCGACCTGACGCTTGACGTTTCTGACCACAAACACCATCACTCCAACCATCGGGCATACCTCTCCCGTGGGGGCAGGCATGCCCTTCCACGCAGATAATCCTTATGGTCCAACTTGCACCATCCCTGCTGTATCAGATCGATGAATTTCCTGATTTGTACGTCGATGCTTGTGTCTGTGATGAGCAGCGCAACCTGGTGTTTTTCTCCGCATGGGGACGTGACACTGCGCTTCAGGAGTTTTTTGCCAGGCTCACACTTGGCCGAGCTGATGGGGGTATCGATCAGTTTCACCTGTTGATCAACGGCCAGCGTTTACCAGTGTTTCCGAATCCTGACCTGCTTGAGAAACGCACCACCCGGCAATACCCAGGAACGTTGTTTGGCAGTCTCTTACACCTCTGGCTCTTCGACCGGCGTTGCGCTGTGCCTGACCAAGCAAATCACTTCGCTTATGCCCTGATACATCAAGATCAAGAACCTCTTCAGCGGCTTTGGCCACTTGTCACCAGAACCTGCCCCCTGCCTCTGCTTCAGCATTGGCGTAAGCCGGTCATGCAGGTATTGGTCGATTACGGAATGCTTGCCCCATTAGTCGGGGCTTTGGGCACCGTTAAGGTTTGGCGACTAGCAATTGCTCTTGAGGCCCTTGAGCTGGCACTGGGCGATCTGATCAGAAGCGGGAAACTCACCTCTACACCCATGGCGTCCGCCTGAACCCACCGGGCAGGCCCACTGCCCATCTATGCACTGGAAAGAACTCTATGGCTCTGATGTTCCCACGCTTGGCGCGCAACTTCGCCAAGAACGGTTATTACCCAACCGATGAAAAAACCTTGGAAAGAACACTACAGGCTCTCGCTCCCCCCTCCTCCGGCAGCATGCGGATATTCGATCCCTGTGCTGGTGAAGGTGTGGCCTTGGCTGAGGCAGCCCATGCATTAGGTCGAGACCGGGTGCAAGCATGCGCAGTCGAATATGACAAAGAGCGGGCTGGACATGCACGCTCACTGCTTGACCAGGTACTGCACAGTGATCTGATGGACACGATGATTTCGCGCCAGGCTTTTGGCCTGCTTTGGCTGAACCCGCCTTATGGGGATTTGGTCGCAGACCATAGCGGGGCATCCAACTATCAAGGGTCCGGTAGACGTCGCCTTGAAAAGCTGTTCTACCAGCGCTGCATCTCGCTACTGCAGTACGGCGGGGTGCTCGTATTCCTGGTACCGCACTACGTACTTGATGAGGAGCTCTGCGGCTGGCTGTGCAATCACTTCACCAGTCTGCGGATCTTTTCTGCGGCTGAACGTCAGTTCAAGCAAGTTGTGATAATCGGGATTCGTGTTCGACGCCAGGATCTGGCACGACCTTCACAGATCACGAGCATCAGGGAGCAGCTCCAGGACATTGGTAACGGTGCAGTTGTAGCTCCAGATCTGCCGGAACAATGGCAGGAAGAGCCTTACAGAGTATTGGCCTCGACCAACGATCTACAGCACTTCTACCGCGTCACACTTGAACCAGAGCAATTCGCCCTGGAAATCAACCGCCTTCAAGGGCTTTGGAGTGACTTCACTCTGCACTTTGGCCAAGCCGGCATGCAGCCAAGACCTCCGGTCATGGCACTGTCTCAGTGGCATCTGGCTTTGGCTCTTGCAGCTGGTGCCATCTCAGGCGTTGTGACCTCTGGATCTGGACGTGTCTTAGCTCTCAAGGGCGATACCTATAAGGAAAAAGCCCATAAGGCAGAGTTCACAGAGGATGAGCAGGGCAACATGTGTGAAGTCAGGATCCTCACTGATCGTTTCATCCCGGTCATTCGGGCATGGGACTTGACGCCGGGGTCAGCCACTTTAGGCCGTGTCCTGACGATCACCTCAGCACAATCTGAGACAGCGCCAAACGACCAGAGCCAGACACCATCCGGCGACTGAATCACTAACCCCCTTTCAAGCTACTGATAACCATCCCAGGGTATGCGCCATACCCCTTGGGGTCGTGCATGCCCTGTCCTCCCACAACTGACAGAAATCGCACGATGAACAACATGACTCAGGCTCTTCCCAACTGTAATTCTGCATCACTGAACATCGCCCTGACTGACTTCATCGCAGAGTTCGGTGATGAGTTGCTGGACTCACTCAATCGATCCAACCCGCCGGTTTACACCGGTATGGCCAACGAACAACGCGATAGGGTAATGGCTGCACTCAATCGCAAGCCTTTTCCTGCCCAAGGGCGAGTTGTACAGGCTGTGGCAGCCCTATTACTGGATCGTGGCGAGCAAGCAGCCATTATCAATGCCGAGATGGGTACCGGGAAAACCATGATGGCCATCGCTACAGCGGCAGTAATGCACGCCGAAGGCTATCGCCGATCACTGGTTATCTCACCGCCACACCTGGTATACAAATGGCGTCGTGAGGTTCTGGAAACTGTCCCTGATGCACGTGTATGGGTCCTAAACGGCCCTGACACCTTGCTCAAGTTGCTTAAACTCAGGGAGTCCATAGGCAAACAGCCTGATGGTCGCCAAGAGTTTTTCATCATGGGCCGCGTGCGCATGCGCATGGGCTTTCACTGGAAGCTCGCTTGCTGGTCCAAGCGCGCCCTAGGCGGCAAACACCTCGCGGCATGCACGCATTGCGGTCATGTGCTTAGCGATACTGAAGGGAACCTGGTCACGACCGAGGAGTTCCACCGAGAAGAACGCCGGCGTAAATGCAGCCACTGTGACAGCCCTCTTTGGACACTCATGCGCCCAGGGCGAGCTGAAGCAGGGGAACGTCGCAATATCATACTCAAGTCGATGTGCCGAATTCCGACCATTGGGCCCGTCCGGGCCGAACGACTTATGGGCGACTTCGGGGAGGACTTTCTCGCCTCGATGCTGGTAGACAACGTTCATGAGTTCATCAACCTGATGGACGCTCAGGGCAACTTCATCTTCAGCGATCGGCAAGCCAAGCGCATGGAGCGTGCGATGGCCAACATCGAATTTGGTTTTGGTGAAGGCGGCTACCAGCCAACTGAGTTCATCAAACGCTACTTGCCAGACAGTTTCTTCGACCTGCTGATAGTGGATGAAGGACACGAGTACAAGAACAGTGGTTCGGCGCAGGGCCAGGCCATGGGGGTGCTTGCAGCCAAGGTGCGAAAATGCCTGCTACTGACCGGCACACTCATGGGCGGATATGCCGACGATCTGTTCTACCTCTTGTTCAGGATCCTGCCGCGACGAATGATCGAAGACGGCTACCGACCAAACCTCAGAGGCAGTATGGCTCCGGCCGCCATGTCCTTCATGCGCGACCACGGAGTTTTGAAGGACATCTACACCGAGCGTGATGGACAGTCCCACAAAACGGCCAAGGGTAAGAAACTCTCGGTGCGAACAGTGAAAGCGCCCGGGTTCGGTCCCAAAGGCATTCACCGCTTCGTACTCCCCTTCACGGTGTTCCTCAAGCTCAAAGATATTGGCGCAAAGGTTCTGCCTTCGTACCAGGAGGAGTTCATCGACATACCCATGGCACCAGAACAACATGAGGCCTATACCAAGCTCGCCAATACGCTCACCACAGCTCTTCGCCAGGCACTTGCACGCCGAGATACGACTCTCCTCGGCGTCGTACTCAATGTGCTCCTGGCCTGGCCGGACTGCTGCTTTCGACCTGAGACAGTCAATCACCCACGCACGAGGGAGTTGCTGGCCTTCACACCAACCATCTTCACCGAAGATGAACTGATGCCTAAGGAGCAGGCAATCGTTGATCTGTGTCGCCAGGAGAAAGCCTTGGGCCGCAAGGTTCTTGCTTATTCGGTCTACACGGGCAAACGAGACACTACAGCGAGGCTGAAGCGCGTACTTGAACAGGCCGGTCTCAAAGTGGCCGTCCTGCGGGCAACTGTCGATACCTCTCGGCGTGAAGACTGGATCCTGGATCAGGTAGATCGAGGCGTCGACGTGCTGATTACCAACCCAGAGCTGGTGAAGACCGGGCTGGATCTGCTCGACTTCCCAACGATTGTTTTCATGCAGACGGGATACAACGTTTACACCCTTCAGCAGGCAGCAAGACGTTCATGGCGGATTGGGCAGAAGCATGCTGTGCGGGTGATCTTTTTCGGCTATGCCGGCAGTTCACAAATCACTTGCTTGCAACTGATGGCCAAGAAAATTGCCGTAGCTCAAAGCACGTCAGGTGATGTTCCGGAGTCTGGACTCGACTCGTTGAACCAGGATGGTGATTCGGTAGAGATGGCACTGGCAAGGCAGCTAGTGGATCTGTAGCTGAGAGTATGAATATCTTACAAAGCTCTCGACAGGCTATTTATACAACCAATTAAAAAACCGTCAAAACGAATATTTGAGAATCAAAAACATGTCTGACAGTGTTGAATTTGAACGCGCAGTTACTATTATTAACGGCATTGATGCCGCAACATCCCTTGCATGCAGGTTGCTGCTGGAGTCGGCTTTTTATGAGGTAACACCTCTTCCACACGATGAATATAAGTTTGAAATCAAGATCGACCGAAAGGAGCTACTAAATATAATTCCGGCCATTACAAAAGGTACAACCACAGCAGAGATAACGATTTTATTGAGGTACGCCGATTCGTTCGACTATGAAGACCTTAGCGAGGTTTTTTGGAGAGTTATCAGTGATGCAAAGGATAAAGGTAAATTAGACCTTCCAGGCTCAGAAAACTCGGAGCATGAAGGAGTACGAATAGAGTGCTCTAGTGTCGAGCATATTTTTGCAAACTGGCACAATTGATAAGACAGGAAAGCAAACCATAAAAGTCCGCCCCTTAAGGGGCGGATCTGACCGCACAATTTTCCGTGAACACGAAATACAGCGAGGGGCCGGGAGAAATTCCGGTCTTTCGTATTTTTCAGCTATGTTAGGATTGGTGGTAAATCAGCATTGGGATGATGCGGTTAAGGGGTTGAATGGCCTTAAAAGGTTGAACCCCAGCTCAAAATAATGCTTGTAGTTTGAGCTATATTTCAAACTACAGGCATCAAACGAAGGTGGCGACTGGTACGGTAAGACCGATGACGAAATTGCTGCCATACAACTCGAAGAGCACAAGTGGGCTGAGCATGAGGAACACCAACGAAGATTGGATGACCTCAAAGGCGACGGCGACTGATCGACTTGGCTTGCTGGGCGGTGAACCAGTAACCAGGCAGGAAGATGACCGGCCTCGGCAAACACAACTGAATCCACGGAAAATCGAACATGCAATTTCTGTTGAACAGTGTCGTTTGCGCGTCTATGGCCATCGGTGCTCCATGTCACACCGAAAGCCCCAAAGCGGGTTTGCAATACCCCACACTCGAAGCTTGTGAAGATATGGCCTATATCTACAACAACGAGCAGTTCCAGCGCAAAGAGGAACGCCTTGATGCCGACGGTAAGCCGGCGAAGGTATGGACATATTACTGCCGAGCCGTCACAGGCTAATTGTTATAGGTAAACGTCGCCCGCTGCGCCCAAGCCCCGGCCCTCGCTGGGGCCGAGGACGTAGAAACAGGTCACTTTCGGGCCGATCAAGCAGGACACGCCCAGGAGGGCAAAGCAAATGGCTGTGGTTATCGATACGTGTTCCATCTGCAAGCGTCCTTTAGGGGGCGTTCCTGAGCTTGCGGATTGCGGCGGGGATTGCTTGGAGTGTATGGCAGAAGCAGGTGATCCAGACGCGCAGGCAGCGCTCGATCGCATTCGACAGGATAAGCAAGATACTAAACAAGCTGCTCACCTTGCCGAGAGCCAAAACAGGTAGGAAAGTGGTGTTAGTTGGGCAATGGGTCAGGCAAGGTTTTAGTCATGCAAAAAATTGACTGGCTAATCTTGCAAATCCCACACTCTCCACGAACAAGGGAGAACGCGGCGGATCTGCCGCCCAGGCACACCACAAGCCCAGCCGGCAAAAGTTGGGCACGCTTAGTACAGGTACTCCGGACTGGCTAGGGTGCGCAATAAGGGATCAATGTCATGCCGATGATCGACACCGACGAAATTCTTGGGCTTGCTGGCTGCAGCCCTCAAGGACGATAAGTCTGTCCATCACCAACTCCACGAACAACGGAAAACCTTATGCTCGACGTAAAGAACAGTACCGAATACGAGAAGGTTGCCCAGCAGGTCTACCAAGCGATTCTAGCCACTGAAGAGGTCGAGACGATTGAGGTACTGCATAACGTCCAAATCACCGGGCGTTCAGGCGTTGCTCATCAGATCGACGTGTACTGGCGCTACCTCAAAAACGGTGTGGAGCATCAGGTGTTGGTGGAGTGCAAATACTACACATCCACCATCGACCTCATCCACGCACGCAACCTGCTTGGCTTGCTCACTGACATTCCAAACAGCCAAGGCGTATTGCTCACCACTATGGGATTCCAGAGCGGTGTGGTGAACCTGTGCAACTTCTACGGGATAAGCCTCAAGCGGCTTCGTGATCCTCAAGGGTCTGATTGGGATGGTTTCATACAGAAGTTCGAAATCCAAGGCATCGTGAACAAGACGGATTACCTTGAGCTTGGGGTTAAATTAGACAGTAAGCACGATGAGACGGCTTCCACCTTGGCAACAGAACCCGCCATCAAGCTACAGGAGTCGCTGCTGCAAGACAGCGCGGCTTCCCCTGTCCCAGCAGCCACATGGCTTGACCGAAACGTGCCCTTCGACGAAAGCCAAATTGGCACGCCGCTGACCATCACCCTCACACCGCCAAGTACCTTCATCGTCTTGCCGTCAGGTCAACGAGTCAAAATTCACAGCATTGACGTTCAATACGTGCATTCGAGCAGCGTGTTCAACTTCAACTTTGATGCGATGGATTTGGTCAAAGGCGTACTGGAAGACTTCAACACTAAAACTATTGATCATACCCTTCACCACTGACCCAAAAAATCAGATTACGACCACACCCACGAGTCACGGAAAATGCCATGTCTAGACCTCATTCATCGCCTTTTACATTGGAAGATGGGTACTGACAACATAGTTTGTCTCGTACACATCGAAATCATTGGTCCAAATGTACATCTGCTTAGCTACCCCAAGCAATATAGTTTGGCACGTTGCCAAGCATTGGAGAATTTAAGAAGCACTTGAAGACAACATAGTTTGTCCCCTGAAATAATCTATAACAAGGGCATTGTAGGTCGAACCAGTCTGACAGACTCGGACTGTTATCGACCCTTGTTTTTGGGCAAGTCAAGGTAAGTAGCGGCCAGCTAAACCCAAACTGGGTGTATATCGGCTTAGCGCGCTGGTGGAATTTGGCTCCCAAACACATACGAAAAATAAACCAGATATCTCTTTGACCACTGCGATGGTTATACGACGACTGCCACGAGTTAGCTGAATTTGTCGGTGCGCGGCGAATGAACCTGAAAGAAGATTGGGTGATGCTCAGGTTCGTGAACACAACGGTAGCGAGTGGAGTGATGTTCATCCTTCCGCTGATTCTGATCTGCATCCTGCTCGAAAAAGCCCTCCAGCTCATGCATAAGGCGGCAGCCAAAGCTCTTCCCATGTTGGAGACCTACAGTGTCGCTGGTCTCACTCTGCTCACAATAATCGCAATCGTTGCCTTGGTTTTTCTGTTTCCTAGCCGGACTTTTGGCCCGGACCAAAGCGGCATCCGGCATGATTGAAGCAATCGAAAGCAACGCGATCGGCAAGTTGCCTGGTTACGGCAACAACCCATATGGCGGGAGTCGAGAACTTTGAGGGTGCGCAGGCAGGGCTCATCTGTGAAGACGACGGATGGTTATTTTTTGGTGCTGGAAGCAGAGGTCGATGGATGGACATCCGTTTACGTGACTGATGCCGGTCCAGCGGGGCCTGCGAATGATGCCCGTCCACACATGGTAAGGATTACAAATCTAACGTGGTTAACCACCTATGCGGCAATAGCCGCTCAATCTAACTCGCCCGCTGCGTCGGCAAAGGTGTGTTTGCTGGCCCCTTACTAAGCCTCAACCACTGATGGCGAAAAACCAGACTATGGTTGGTAATAGTGTAGCCACAAAAACGAAAACTGATGCCGTATCCAGCAAGTCAAGGGTAGACGAAATGCCGCATTTGAAAGAGTAAAACTTCTGACAGTTAAAAAAGCCGTCTTTGTAATCGAGACGGCTTTTGTTTTCGATCATGCTATCTCTGAAGAACAAAATTTAATGGTTTTCTTTAAACAGCGTCGATACTGTACGTGCAACATGGTCAGCACCGTCACTTATCTCGCGCATTATAGTTGTAACTGATACAATCTGTTCGTTATTTTCGTCGGCGCTACTAGCAATGCTATTCATATTGAGGTTGAGCTGTTGAGTCAGCTTCCCATTTTCAGTAACCACGCTTTGAATCTCCACTGTGGCACGGCTGGTACGAGCAGCGAGTAGACGAACCTCATCGGCGACAACAGCGAAACCTCGACCCATCTCGCCGGCACGAGCAGCTTCGATGGCGGCGTTCAAGGCTAATAAGTTAGTCTGCTCTGCCACACTTTGAATAGTCGTGACTATTTTTTCAATGTCTTTAGCCTGACTATTTAGCTCATTAATTAAAGCAACCGCATTATTGATAAGGTCTACAGTTTTCTGGGATAGCTCAATAGAACTTCCCAGAGATTCAATTCCACGTATTGAAATTTGTGAAGTCTCTTCAGCAGTAGTAAAAGAGAGCTCTGCTGCCTTACGAATCTCTTCAGCTTTGTTCCTTTGGGCGCTTACGTCAGTGGCGAATTTAATTATCTTGATTACCTCGCCGTTTCCATCAATCACTGGATTGTAGGTGGCTTCAAGGTAAATGGTATTTCCTGATGAGTTTTTACGCTCAAACTGACCTCCACAAAAAATCCCATTTTTTAGATTTTGCCAAAAACTTGGATTTTTTTGATAAAAATCGTCGAAGCAAAACATTCTATGATGTCTGCCTTTTATATCGGTCAGTCGATAGCCCATAGTATTGAGAAAGTTTTCATTTGCCGTCAGTACCACACCTTCAGGAGAGAATTCAATAACTGCCATTGATCGACTGATAGCTGTGTATGCTGAGTCAAGAAGCAAAAGGCGCTCCTGCTTATTAGTAATATCTGCAGCAATCTTACATATCTCTGTGATTTTATTTTCCTCATCTTTCACGGGAAAGTAAGTTGCTTCTATCCAGACAAAAGACCCATCTTTTTTAACCCTTTTGAACGTCCCATTTTGTGTCTCCCCATTCGCTAAAGCCTGCCAGAATTTTTTATATTCATTAGAGTTATAAAAAGATGGCTCACAGAAAGTTCTATGGTGTTTACCAATTACCTCTTCACGGGCGTAACCCAAGGTATCCAGAAAAAGATCGCTTGCATCAAGGACGTGTCCATCAGGCTTGAAACGAATAACTGCCAGCGATCTGTCAAGGGATGAGCCACGGCATTGAAGCTCCGTGATTTTTTTTTGGTAGCCCAGGATTTCGTTTTTTTTATTGAATGAAAACATGGCTTTTACTCCGCATTGTTTACCTTATGGGCAACTGCTTTGATGAGAGATAAGCCAAGTTTTTTCCATAAAAACCACAACCCGATAAGCAACTAAATCTTGGCATTTCTTGCACCCGCTTCTCACAACCAGCATTTTTATTTAATTTATTTATAAACCCTCACCCATAAAAATTAATAATATATACCTATATATTTTTTACACCATCTGCAGGCAGATACTTGTTACCTAAATAGCTTTACAACTCAAGAACCCGCGTCTAACAGACGACCCAAACCACGCATTTCCAACGCGTTGATCATGACCTCGCTAGCGTTGCTCAACAGCAACTGACGCCCTAGGCGATTTGATTCAATCTTGGCAACAATCAGTAGCTGTACACCAGCAGCATCTATTTCCACGACGTCACCTAAATCTATTTCTATTTCCCAGGCCATAGGGATCAAATCCAGCAAAAGCTCCTGTTGAGCAATTGCCGTTATCATAGTCAGGTCTCCCTCCTTGATGACTATCCGCTGCAAGAGGCGATCAGCGTCGCACATAATAGTGCCCTCTCTATAGAAGGATCTGGACGTAAACCGTCGCCAACAGATGGTGAGGCTGGAATGGCTTGGAGATCCAATGCTTGATACCTGCATTCAGGCCACGACGACGGACCTCGTCGTCGACTACCGCTGTAAGCATGACAACCGGAGTGAATCTGCAGGCAGGTAAGCACCGGACGTCCTCCACGAAGGCCACCCCGTCCATCGCCGCCATATCCATATCAACCAGAATCAGATGCGCCTTGTTCTTGCTTAGCCAAACCAAAGCGTCGCTAGGCTCGCAGCTGTTTATCGCGTCATAACCGCCCCCCTTGAGGGTGATACTCAGCATTCGACTGAGAGAAGACGAGTCACTCACGATCAGGATCGATTGAGCCATGGGTTGCACTCCAGCGGAACCGGGTAAAAATCAAGTACAAACACCGATGTTTCGACCTAATTATCAGCCCGAATAAACACCGTGAAATAACCACTCTCTACAGTTTCAAAAGCCGTCAGCTTTTCGATCAGCAAAGCCGTCAACACCTTGCTTTCGTTCAGCAACACTCCGTTACTTGCATTTAGATTACGGTCGAGCACCATCGGGCTGTAAACGCCTCACATCCATGACCTTGACCGACGGATCGATAAAGTTTTCCGGCAGATAACGGGTACAAACCTCGATAAACGGCTCAATCAGTCCGGGATCGTAAAGCCGGGATTTATTGTGGCGCAGATGTACCAGTACCTCGTCACAGGTGAGGTAGCGATCCAGTACTAGTGCGCATTGCAGCTCCACATAATCAACCGCCAGCTTCAGGACGCGTGCGCCTAAAGGGATGGCCTGGCCCATGAGGTGGTCTGGGAAACCGCTACCATCCCAGTGTTCCTGATGATGACGGATGAGATTATTGGCGTCCTGCAACAGCTGGTCGCTCCAGTCCAGCTTACCGATGTTGTACAAAGCCGCAGCCATAGACAGGTTACGGGTATCAGCCTCGCTGAAAGCATTGTGGGCACAGTAGGCGCGAACTACTTCTATGACTCGTTGATTGATCTGGCGAACGCGCGGGAGGCGCTGATTCACCATGAGCGAAAACGCTTCAGTACTAGTTATGTAGCTGTGCCGCAACTCGTCGTAAGCCAGATCTCGCATCTCTGCGGTCTGTTGCAACTCTGCCGTACGCGCATTGCCCCTTCGTTCAAGGCTGTCAGTGAGATCACGCAAAGTATTGTTCTGCTCGCGGATAAGTCCCAGCAAGTTATCCCGATCACGGCGAACACTCTGCATCTCCAGAGCCCGTTCCAGCGTGAGCCGTAGTTCCTCGTCATTCCAGGGTTTGCTGATATAGCGAAAAATGTGCCCCTCATTGATCGCCTTGGTGATCATGCTCAGGTCGGCATAACCGGTCAGCAGAATATTCATGCACTCAGGATCGCGTTGATACACTTGGCTGAGCAGGGTTGGCCCATCCATACCCGGCATGCGCGCATCGCTGACGATCAGGTCGATATGGTGGAGCTCGAAAAGACCCAGTGCCTGGCCGCCACTGGTCGCCAACAGCAAGTCATACGGTTTGCCACGTAGCACACGGCGCAGGCTGCTGAGAATGCTCTCTTCGTCATCCACCAACAGAACGGTATAGCGTTTTTCGCTCTCGGATACCGTGCTCATGATCAGTTTCCTTCTACGGCAGAGGTGGAGGGAGTCGCTACCTGAGGTTGGCGCAAAGGCAGCCACACTCGAAAACAACTCCCCCGGCCCGGCTCACTTTCTACTGTGAGCTTTCCATGGTGTTTGGCGACGATGTTGTAGGATAGCGACAAGCCAAGACCCGATCCCATCCCGACGGGCTTGGTGGTGAAAAACGGTTCAAATATCCGGTTCTGGATATCAGCCGGAATACCATGGCCGTTGTCGGCAATTTCGATAAATACGCCGTTGCCTTCGCGGCCGCTGTTGATGATGATTTCACCATTGCTACCAACTGCATGACTGGCATTGATGATCAGGTTCAGGAAGACCTGATTGATCTGAGAACCCATACACTCTATAGGTTCGAGGTCGCCGTAATACTTGATAACCTGCGCCTTGAACTTGATCTCGTTCCAGATGACGTTGAGGGTACTGTCCAGCCCCTTGTGTAGATCAGCAAGTTGCCATTCACAGCTGTCGACGTGGGAGAACTCGCGCAGGTCCTTTACTATCCGATTGACTCGGTCAAGCCCGTCGACCGATTCGATCAACAGATCACCGATGTCCTGACGCAGAAAGTTGTAGTCGGTCTTTTCGCGCAGCATCGCAAGCTCATGGTGGTCCTGAGCATTGCCTTCTTCGCGAGCCCTCTCGTAAGCATCAATCAGAGCGAAAAGATCAGCAAGGTAACCACGCAGGCTATTGACGTTGGAAGATACAAAACCAATCGGATTATTGATCTCATGAGCCACACCAGCTGCGAGTTGACCTATCGCAGCCATTTTCTCGGATTGCAGTAACTGCGCCTGGGCTTCCTCAAGGCGCGCGATCAGGCGTGCCTGGGCGCTCTTTTCCGCTTCCAGCAACTCGTTAAGTTGCGCCAATTCCAACTGGCGGGCCGCAGTGTCAGTCGCATCGCTGATAGCCAGACCAACCCCAAGAGAGCTGCCATAGGCATCCTGTACCGGAAAGAATGTGCAATTCTGATACATGTGCCTGACCGACCCGCTGATAGGCCGAGTGCTGCCAAAATTGAAGAGGTGCGGCCTCTGCTGCCAAGAGGTGAAAGCGAAATTCTGCAGGGTGAAGACGCTGTTGATCTTTTGCCTGGTCCAGCGCTCCGGCAACTCCGGGAATGCTTCAAACAGTGTATGTCCAAGCAAGTCTTCAGCCGGGCGACCGCTATTGATGGACATGAAGTGATTAGAGAACAGTACCTTGTACTCCTTATCAACCAAGAGCACACCCATGTTGATGGCCTTGAGCATGGACTCAAGAGTTTCTCGGGAAATGGCCTTGTTTTCTGTCATGAAGATGCTCCTTTCAAAGCCCGTCAAGCAGACGATCAATCGCGCGAACGACGATCCCGGCAGTACGTTCAGTGATGCAAATCAGCAGGTCACAGGAAAACTGATGAGCCTCAACCTCGAAACGGATTTCCAGCACCATCGCCAGATGCTCATTCAGGTTTAACTCTTCGAGACAGTTCTGCGGTTCTTCGCGACGAACTAAAATCGAAGGTGCGTCATAGCTCACCTGGATTGCCACCTGCCGGGCCAATCCGCTGATGCATGCACCGGAGAGAATGTTGGTGACATCAAGCATCAACTCTTCCTGTTGCTCTGGGCCACCGCCGTCATATCCCAGTAGTTCAGCCAGTTCATCGGCTCCCATGGCACCAAAGCAAACGAACACTTCCCCACGCAATTCGCCCAGAAAGGACTGTCGCGTCACTATCATGGAACTGCTGCGCAGATGATCTGGAATCGACAGATTGTCCTGTTCCTGCACCAATGGGTGAATGAAAGGAACCGAGAGCGTAACGATGGTATCGGTCAGTAGTGCCAAGCGCTCTGCAGCCTGTCCCATGGCAATATTCATCAGTTCCTGCAATGCGTCGCGTTGGTCTTCGGTGAGCGCGGCCAGGTTTTCCATCACAGCACCCCTATGATGTGCAAAGCATTGAGTACAGCTTCAGCCGTCACCGGCTTGGCCACGAATGCAGAAGCGCCCAGATCAAATACTCGCTGTCTGGCCTGAGGCTGGATATCTGCGCTGATCACCACCACCACGACGTTGGCGTCTTCACGCTTGAGAGCTTCAAGAGTCTGGAAGCCATCCATGATGGGCATGGTCAAATCGAGAAACAGCAGTTCCACTAACCCGGCATGGTATGCCTCCATCACTTCGGCACCGTTGCAGGCCTGACGGATATCTTCGGTCAGTGCTAAGGGAAGTGAGCGCAAGACCAGCTTGCGAGACATGGATGAGTCATCGGCTATTAGTACTTTCATGGCGCACTCCACCTTTATGAAGTGTCCTTCAGCCTCGGTCGGCCGGAGAAACAACATTCATCGGGACTTGCGACCAATATCTCGCTATTTATGGCGATGAGCCATCAGACAATGCTGATCTTGCGTTAGGGATTCGCGAAGCGTGTAGGGATTTTCCTACATGGCCTACCTCATTTTTTCAGATCCAGTCCTGACTGATCGCATAACGCACTAAGTCGGTATTGGAGAGAAAACTCATTTTTTCCATTAGCCGGGTTTTGTGAGTGCTGACAGTCTTGTTGCTGATCATGAGCTGTTGTGCAATTTCGTTGACGCTAAAGCCTTGGGCCAGCAGGCGTAAAATCTGGAGCTCACGGTCCGAAAGACTCTCTCCGGGAGCTGTCGACACGGATGTAGTGGTTTGCAGGGCGATCTGCTCAGCCACCACCGGATCGAGATAGCGCCCCCCCGCAGCGACCTTGCGGATGGCAGTCAACAAGGTCTCGGGGTCGCGGTCCTTGGTCAGATAGCCTGAGGCTCCTGCGCGAAGGGCGCGCTGGGCGATGTGGGTCTCGTTGTGCATGGTAAGGATCAGAATCGACAATTGCGGATAATGTGCACGGATGCGCGCGATTAGACTTTCGCCGCTCTCCCCAGGCATGCTCATGTCCAGCAACAATACGTCCACCTGATGCGTACGCAAGCCAGCAAGGACCTGAGCAGCATTCTCGGCCTCCGCCACCACCTCCAACTCTTTGACCAGAGCGAACAATTGTTTAAGTCCCTCTCGCATGATCCGATGATCATCTGCTATCAGTAAGTGAATCATGATCAGGCACTCCTGTGATCGGGAATCCAAATCCGTACGGTAGTACCGCTGCCCGGCATGCTGGATATTTCAGCGCTGCCCCCCAACATGAGGGCGCGTTCGCGCATACCGAACAATCCTAGGGTCTTACCTCCGAGATTGCCTAGTTCAAATCCTTGACCGTCATCAACGATTTGTAGCAACCAGCGTCCGCTTTCATGCGTCAGCGTAATATCCACTCGCGAAGCGTTGGCGTGCCGGGCGACATTGGTCAGGGACTCTTGGATAACCCGGAATACGGCCGTAGCGTCGGCATCATTCAGAATCGGCAATTCTGCTGGCAGATCGAGGCTGCAAGGCATCGACCATTGACGAGTGAACTCGTCGGTCAGCCACTCCAGCGAGGCCGCCAGCCCCATGTTCAAGGCTGAAGGACGCAGGGAGTTTGAAACGTTGCGTACTACCTGTACCGTTCTATCTGCAAGCAGCAAAAGGTTGCCTACCTGCTCTCCTAGAGCTGGCAGTTGCGCACCATATTGGAACCTGAGCAGCGATATACCCATCCGGATTGCGGTCAAGTACTGGCCTAGTTCGTCATGAATCTCTCTGGCGATAAATTTGCGCTCTTCTTCACGTGCATTCTCCCGGCTGCTCAGCAAATCATGCAACTGGGCATTGGACGACGCCAGGTTGCGCTGGGCGTTGCGCAATATTGAAATGTCCCGAATGACCGCCAGTAAACTGGTCAATCGTCCTTGCATATCCCATTCAGGTACCAGACTGATCTGGAACACCCACTGTTCCTGCCGGGAGCTCTTTCGCACATACTCGTGCTCCACAATGCGTCCCCGCTCCACTGCCTCGGCGATGGCCTCGATCAGCATGCGCGATTGTGCACCTGGCCATAAGACCTCATCCAACAAGTGCTGCAACAGGTCTTCCTTGGCCTTATTCAGCCACTGCTCAAGTGTCGGATTGACATACAACAGTCGGCGGTCAGTACTAAGGCGAGCAATACCATCGGGAGAGTTTTCTACCAACGTGCCAATTTCCTGCTGACGCTCACGCTCCTTACGTTGAACCTCACGAAGATCGGTGAAATCGCGGGCAATACACACAATTCGCCGAAGCGCACCAGCAGCATCCTTCAACGGTACGAGATTGAAATGCACGTAGAGTGGCTGGGCGCTACACGGTAACTGGGTATCGAGTTCTATCGGTCCAGCTACATCGATGCAATGTAAGCAGATCGCCTCCACGATATTGGCCACTTCGAGTGTTAGAACTTCCCCGATGGCTTTACCGATCAGTTCGTCCTGAGCACGAGCAAGTCGGCGATAAAGGGCGGGGTTAGCCTCCAGACAAGTCAGCGCCAACGTCGGCCCGACCTCTAACAGGCACATCATATCCAGCGAGTGCTCGAAAATTTCCCGATAACGGGGTTCGCTGTGTTCCCGCGTTTCCTGCGTCATGATCGACTCCATTCGTGCCGGTATCCATATGCGAGCTGAGGCGATGATAGTTCAAAGCTAACTGGGGCGGGGAAAGTGCAGCTAGCTTTTCACCCCCTAGAACTTGTGCATGGTCAATCGCACACTAAATTATCCACTTTTCTTCAATGGGCTGGACATTTTGAGAAACAGGACCAAGAATGATGTCACAATAACATTATCTGCTCGGAATGCCGGAACGTTAGGGAACGCCTCATGAGCCAGATCAAGCCCAGCATTGATTTCCGCCGTTGGATTTGGCGGGCTTTTTTGCGAACGAGCCTCGTGCCCTTGGTCGTGGTCGAGCTCGCGTTGCTGATCGCTTACTTTCTGGCGAATCAATCAATTCTCGATTCGCAAAGCGACTATTTACATCAAAATGCCACTCGAGAACTGCAAGCCTCGGTAAAACAGAACGCCGACATTGTTGATAGTGAATTAGAACAGATCAGCTCTTTGTCTCGACTGCTAGCCAGCACTGTCGAAACGGAGCTTGCTGAAACCCTACCCTACGAGCCCGCGAAGTTGACCACCAGCCCGGACGGCGTACGCTATAGCGATGTTAATGATGGAGGTGCTGCGTCGTTCTATTCCAATATCACACCTCTGGACCGCCAAGACCTGGACATGGTCTCTCGCCTCAAACGTGTGGACTACATGATGAAGGCACTCAAGGAAGGCAATCAGCTGATCACCAGCGTGTACTTCAACAGTGCCGACAGCTACAACCGCATTTACCCTTGGATCAATACGTTAACCCAGTACCCGCATGACATGAACATACCACTGTTCAACTTCTACTACCTGGCAGACGCCAAACATAACCCCCTTCGTAAACCGGTATGGACTGACGTCTATCTAGATCCGGCGGGCAAGGGTTGGATGATGTCCGTGGTCACACCGGTCTACGTCGGTGACACCCTTAAAGGCGTTGTGGGTATCGACGTAACAGTGGATGCCATTCTGCAAAAAATTGCCAGACTCCATGTACCTTGGGTTGGCTACCTGACGCTGTTGAGCAAGGAACACACCATCATGGCTCTGCCAACTGAGGGTGAAAGCGACTTTGGCGTGCCGCCGCGTGAGAACAGGGACGGTTACAAGAAGATTAGGCACGAACACTTCAAGTCTTCAGAATTTTCCCTGGCATCCCATCCGGACCTTCGCGCACTTGACTTAGCGCTAAACCTCCAGCAAAACGGGCTGATTTCCACAGAACTGGACCAGCGCACGCACCTGATAGCCTGGAGCAAGATCCTTTCGGCAGAGTGGAACCTGCTGGCAGTGGTGGAGGAGCATATAGTCACGCAGGAAGTCCAGCATCAGGCAAGACACTTCCAATATGTTGGGTATTTGATGGTCGCTGGTCTACTGGCTTTCTATGCTGTTTTTTTTGCCTACCTATGGATGCGCTCGCGTAATCTGAGCCAACAACTCACCACCCCAATGCTAGGGCTGGCCAACATGATACGCGAAATTGGACAAGGCAATTGGGCCCCACTGGCTCCTCGCTCAAACATCAAAGAGTTGAATACCATGTCCAGTCAAACCTTGGACATGGGCAGGCAACTGGCCGCAGCGGACGCTCGGCAGAGAGCAGCCCAGCAACGACTCCAAATCGTGCTGGAAAACGTCACCGAAGGCATGTGGGAATACACCCCGCAATCGGATACCTTTATGTTCAAGGGGCCTCTCTGCAACCGTTTTGGGCTGGCAGCAGAAAACGTCTCGCCCAAGTTCCTGCTGGGACTCATGCCGGAGGAAGATCGGCAGGGCTTCTGGCGTTTGCTCGAAACCGTCCAGGCCAATGATTCCTGCGTAGCCGAAGTCGAATTTCGCCTGCCTGACCGGCAGGGCGAACTGATCTGGCTGCTTTGTCGCGCCAGCACCTTGAGCAGTCCGACCACTCGCAACCCCACAACAGTTGTCGGCACGTGCGTCGACATCGATACCCTCAAACAGGTCGAGCAAGATTTACGCGAAAAAACCATTGAGGCCCAAGCCGCAAGCCAGACGAAATCGCGTTTTATCTCAAGCATGAGCCACGAACTCAAAACACCGCTGAACGCGATCCTAGGATTCGCCCAACTCAGTCAACTGCACCCCGACGTAAGCCCAGCACAAGCGCATGCATATACACAAGAGATAATGAACGCCAGCATTCACCTACAGCAGCTTGTCGAGGATCTCCTGGAATGGTCAAGCCTGCAAGCTGAAGCGCCACGTATCACGCTCAAACCCGTTGATGTCGAGACATTGTTTCAAGAATGCCTCGCTATGATCACACCGCAGATCGTCGTACAAGGTTTATCTCTGAAAATACTGCCACTGCCACTGCCGTGTCTCGTCATGGCTGACGGTAGACGTACCAAACAGGTGCTCATCAACTTGTTAACGAACGCAGTGAAATACAATCGGACAAATGGGTCTATTGTCATGGGGGCTGAAGTTGATGAAAGGCAGCAGATTGTCCGTCTTTTTGTCGAGGACAATGGACAAGGTATCGATCCTGATCTGCAGGAACAACTGTTTCAGCCATTTCAACGCTTGGGTAAAGAGAACTCAAAAATCCAGGGGACAGGGATCGGCCTCGCGCTTTGCCAGGAGCTGGCGGAACTCATGAGCGGCAAGATGGGTGTCATCAGCAAGGTTGCAACAGGAAGTCGGTTCTGGATAGAGCTGCCGAAGGCTTTTAGCCAAAAAAATTAAGGATTTAAACAATCCTTGTCGGCAAAATCGCAAAGACCTATTCCGTACAAAAGTCGCGGAAGGAGTGAAAGATGTTCTCAACCATCAGAGGCGATGCCGTCATCGTCATTATTGACGATGTAGCCACCAACATCCTCCTGCTGGAGTCCTGTCTGCGCGCCTTTAACCTGCAGCATATTCAAACCTTCTCAAACTCCGCAGAGGGTCTGCAGTGGTGTCGGGACAACAATTGGGACCTCCTGCTGCTGGATATCGATATGCCTGCACCAAATGGCTTCGATATCCTCGACGCCTTACAGGCCAGGGACCGTACCGCCTCGTCGATCATAATAGTCACCGCACTAGATGACCCACATAGTCGACGCATTGGTCTTGAAAAAGGCGCCAACGATTACATCTGCAAGCCCATCGATATGCCCGAGGTTCTGTTGAGAGTTCGTAGCAGCCTGATGCTCGCTCAAAGCAGCCGTCTTTTACAGATTGCCAAACACGAGCTGGAAATCAAGGTGGAACAACGCACGACACAACTCCAGGAGAGCTACCGCGCTATGCTCCGCAGCTTGAGCCGTGCAGCCAGCTATAGAGACAATGATACCGGCAATCACATCGACCGCATCGGGCAGTCGGCTGCGCTGCTGGCCAGAAAAATCGGCATGCCAGCTAGCTGGTGCGACCTGATCAGACAAGCAGCGCCCATGCACGACGTAGGCAAGATAGGCGTGTCGGATAGCATCCTGCAAAAACCTGGTCCGCTGATTTGCGAAGAGCGTGCACAGATGCAGGCGCACCCCCGCATCGGTTATGAAATCCTACACGACCCTCACGGCTCAGGATTAACCGATATGGCCGCGGAAATTTCTTTGGGACATCACGAAAAATGGGACGGTACAGGCTATCCTTCGGGCCTGAAGGGCGAAGATATTCCCCTGAGCGCAAGAATTGTCGCCCTCTGCGATGTCTATGACGCCTTGCGCATGGTCCGTCCCTACAAACAGGCGTGGGACATCGAAGCCGCCACTACTTATATTAAAGAAAATGCCGGTAGCCATTTCGATCCTGTTTTGAGTGAAGCTTTTTGCGAAATAATCAATGAAGTCGAAAGGCTTAATCCCATCCAAAGGAAGTGTATGGACGACCGCTAAACACCGCTTATCTAGTGAAAGGCTTGAAATGGTGACATCAATTCTGTGAATCCCGAGTAGATGGAGATATCGTCGCGGGCAGATAAGCGACCAGAGTGGTACTAAACGTAGCCGTGAGCTAATAGGAAATTAGCGTCTTTGCTGGTTAAGACAGTTAAACCCTCTAAATTCACTGATTCGAGTGAAGGCAGGCAATCAGTTCGTTTAAGACTTTGTAAGAAATCGAAGGAGGCCTTCCCATAACTGCAACCTAAGCTGTTTCAACAAGGACGTTGGACTCATAATCGCCTTGGTACCGATCACGTAGAGTTCGTATGCGAGGTCACAAGCGCTCACAATGAACCAACATAGAAAATAGGGCCTACACTGTAAGTGAACGGGTAACACACCTTGCGCAGAACAGGCAGGCGCTCACAGATGCGGAAGTAACTGCCACTCACAAGCCTCCTGTAGCCAAGGAATGGCTTACATCCACGATTCCACCTGCATTCACCCCTACCTCAAGCTACTGGATAAACATGGTTGATCGCATCTTCCGAGATATCATCGTTTACCTACGAGACGGCAGCTTCAGCTCGACACGCGAATTGGCCAGTTCCCTTACCACGTTTTTAGCGCTGCACAACGCTCAGGCATGTCTGGAGCGCAAAAGGTGAAGACATCTTGCGCAAGATCCAGAGTGCTCGAGAGAAAAGAGAACGTTTTATCGAAGACAGGATATTAGTAAGTTTATTTTTAAAAACCTGAATATGGCCATTTGATATCATTATAGCCAAAAAATCAATTTTGAAATATTTTTTTTATTTGTGGCGTCCCCCCGTTAGTAAGCTATATTTTATATGTGCTTTTAGCACTCAAGGCTCGTTATAATTAACATGTGAAAACTGATTACCTGATGTATATATAGGGCTAGCCAAGAATAGGAAAGGCAAGGTGGCCGACTACAAGTATACAATCAATTTAACCTTGTATGCGTAATAGAAAGCATCCAAATACTTTGCGCAACTTTTTATGATTTTTCATAGTATTTTCCTAAGAATTTGGGTTCTTCTCATACACAAAAATTATTATGCAGTATGAGTGGTGAGGTTTTTAGGGGGGCACTCAGGCGGAGCGTTTAAATATGCTAAGCATGAAGTACTGGCTCCGCAAGTAAAAAATAATTTTAGCGGGTTTAAAAAATGGGGATAGAGGCGTTATTTTTTTCGGGATTTATTTATGAGGAAATATAAGCCTTATATTCGTGCGCCATGGTGTTTGCTCGGCTGTCGCTTGTATAAATTAATTTAATTTTTAGTTAGGGAGAAGTGTATGCGTCTGCACTCTGTTCGCGTTCAAATGATATCGCCAATAGCTCTTCTGGCAGTGATAATTGCAGGGTTGCTGCTGTTAATGCTACTTATGAGTCGGGTCCAGCAGGAGGCAATGCGGCGTCAGGCAGAAAACTATTTTGAGGCCGTCTCAGTGGTCTTAAATGCAGATCGAGATATTTATCAAGCTCTGATAGCACAAGAGCGACTGATGAGTGGAGATGGTAAGGCCACCGATAATCAAGCGGATTTTGATGCGAATGCGCAACAGGTATTTGATCGCTTTAGTAAATTTCGACAGTTTCTCGCAGAGGAGCCACAACTGTTGAAGCCTTTTGGTAATTTTAATCAGCTTTATACTGAATGGATGGAAGCCAGCAAGTCATTGAATATTTCCTTTAAAACAGGAAAAGTCTTATCTGAAGCCTTGCAGAAACAAGATGAGCGGTTCCAAGAAATCCGCGACATGCTTGATGATGCGGGGGAACGCTTACGTCAGCACACGCAATATAAGAGTGTGCAGCCGAATAACGGAGTCGATCTTCAACAATATGTCGAGGCACTCTCCGAGGTGCTTAACGCTGACCGCGATATTTATCAGGCTAGACTCTCCCTACAGAAAATGGCAGCAGGTTCAGGCTCGACTGTCGAAAATCGAGCTTTTTTTGAGGAAAATATTCAACAGGCTTTACAGCGCTTTCATAACTACCGGAGTTACCTCATACGCGAGCCCGAACTCACTAGGCCTTATGAACACTTCGATACTTTATTCAGCGAGTGGATAGCAAAGAGTCGCGCTATTCTGGATTCTTCAAGTTCCAAGAGCCAAGCCATGCTTTCTAAAGAAAAATTGATTGCGGACGAACGTTTTACAGCTATTAGGGATGTACTGGACAAAGCAGGTGAAACGGTTAACGTACACGCCCGCAAACAAAAAGATGAAGTCAAGGAAAGAGTCTCAACTTATGAGAAGTTTGCGATCGCTGTGATCGCCTTAGCTTTTTTGCTAGCCTTAGCAGTAGGTTATTACGTTCCTCTGATGATTACGCGCAACGTGCAAAATATTACACGTCGTATACGAGAGATTGCAGCAGGAGATGGTGATTTAACGTTGCGTATCAATTCAAAATCCCGAGATGAGCTCGGTGATCTGTCTAGAGAGTTTGATTCTTTTGTAGAGCACCTCCGCGAGATTATGAGTGCTATACAAAAACAGTCAGTTATGTTGGGAGGCATGACAGGTCAACTCAATACGGTATCAGAAGAGGCCGGCCGCATAAGTGAGCAGATGGTTATTTCGTCAAACTCGATGGTCAGTACTGGCAATAATATGAGCATTTCTAATCAGCAGATGGCAGGCTTAGCTAAGGACACGGCTGCCGAAGCTAACCTCTCCAGCCAACTGACCTACCAAGGAAAAAATGCGGTAAACATCTCCAACCAAGCGATTGAGCGGCTCGTCGTTGATATTGAACTCGCATTGAAAAGCTCTACCGATCTGGAACAGAGCTCAGCGGCAATTGTCTCGATTCTAGAGGTGATCCGAAAAATTGCTGATCAAACCAATCTGCTGGCTCTTAATGCTGCTATCGAAGCGGCGCGAGCAGGCGAGCAAGGTAGAGGCTTCGCGGTCGTTGCTGACGAGGTCCGTATGCTTGCCACTCGCACACAGGACAGTACACGGGAGATTGAAGAAATGATAGAACGGCTTAAGATGAGCGTTTCCGAATCGACAATGGCTATTCGTAATAGTCGTAATAATGCAGACACAACTGTCGCTCAAATAGATCAAGTCACTGAAATTTTTGACACTCTTAGCGCCTCCTTTGACAAGGTACAGAATATGGCAACTAAAACAGCGATTACGACTGATGAACAAGCACAAGCTTCACATGATATAAGTGAAAATCTACTTTCATTAAAAGAGCAAACCGACGGTGTCAGTAGGATGTCAGACGAAGTAAAGAGCCAGACCAAAAAAATAACAGTGCTCTATCAAGAATTAAAAATCCAGGTCGAGAGCTTCAAGGTCTGAATAAGGCGCCAGGGAAACTCCGAACAAGTTGCCCAGAGCGCTCAGTGAATATTACTTTGACACCGCCAGCCCCGTTTTTTAATCGCCAATCGGCGTAGAATCAGGGCTTGCTCTGGTTTTACCCGTTACAAACGCACCTCTCACGCAGCGCCGGCAATAACTGCCGGCGCGCCATCCATAGATTTGACAGCGCAAACAGCGACGTCAGTTACGCCGCATTCTTACTCCAAGCCGCGAAAGCGAGTCTTTACGCCGAGCTGGCGTTTGATCTCCCAGAATGGATGCTCCACTTTCACGCGTACCTGCGCCTTGACGTTTTCGATCTTGCGCTTGGCTTTGTAGAGCACACAACGCTTGCCCAAGTGCTTGTAATGCTGCATCGCGCAGCGATCTGCCAGATCACTGCGCCCTTCATACTTTGGTCTTTTCTCAACACCGGTATAGCCCGTATCGGCACAGACGACGTTCTCTGCGCCATGCAGCAGATGTGCAACCTGCCACGTTCGCAGCAGTGCCATAAACGTAATGCATCAGACTCGATTCAGCATCTGCGCCGATATGGGCCTTCATGCCGAAATAGTACTGGTTACCCTTCTTCGTCTAATGCATTTCTGGATTGTGTCTACCTTCCTTGTTCTTGGTCGAACTGGGCGCATGGATGATTGTGGCATAGATAACCGTATTCTGGCGTAGCGACAGGCCTTTGTCTTACAGGTAGTTGTTGATGGTTTCCAGAATCCCTGCCGCGAGTTGATGCTTCTCCAAGAGGTCCCGGAAATTCATGATCGTCGTGTATTCGTGTATCGCGGCGCTGAGCGTCAGCCGAGCAAACTGGCGTATCGAAGCTATCTCGTACAGCGCTTCTTCCATGGCTGGATCGCTCAGTGAAAACCAGTTCTGCAGCAAGTGAATACGCAGCATAGTTTCCAAGGGGACGGTTTAGATCTTCGGATAGTGCGGCTCGATCAGGGCAACCAGACCCTCCTCAGGTACGACTTGCTCCATCTCGATCAGAAAGCGCTCTCGACGAGTCTGCTTTCGTTTGCCAGCGTACTCAAAATCGGAAAAGCTCATCTGGCTCATGGGTACGACTGCCCGTCATGGTTTATAGGTATTTATTTCAATAGGGGCTGATTATAGTGTTCATACTTGATCGGAGTTTCCCTAAATCATGTCCTGATAGCGAAATTCCAAATGTTAATCTCCCCTTTAATGAGGAAAAATTTTGAGTCGGAAATCATGGTGCAGTAGGTATCCAGTAATAGCAGAAATATTTTCATCCAACCTCTGGAAAATCTCAAACGCGGCCGATAATAGTGGGTTCAAAAAATTAAAATATCGAGGCGCTATCAAAGCAATACAATCAATAGTAATTTCTAATTTAAAATAGAAGAACCTTTCAGGGAGATTTCCATGTCGCTACGTAGTATGAATATTGCCCCTCGTGCTTTTCTCGGTTTCGCATTTATTGCAATGCTTGTGATTGTGCTGGGCGTCTTCGCCCATTCCCGCATGACGTTGATGCGCCAGGCTACGATTGAAGTACAGACCAACCAGTTACCCAGTGTGGGCTACCTAGGCAACGTGATAGAGGGTGTGCTGCGGATGCGCATCCTGTCTTTTCGAGTCTTGGTCAATCGCGAGCCCGCTGCCCTGGATGAGGCCTACGCGCGTATTACCGTTTTGGTGGATAAGGTGCGAAAGGACCAGAAGAGCTACTCCGACCTGCCTGCTGGAGGTGAGGAGTTGGCAAAGTACCGTGAGTTCTCCGCTACTCTCGACACCTACCTCAAGGATCAGGAACGCATGGTGGAACTGTCCCGGCAAAACAAGCTGGAGGACTTGCGCAGCCTGATCAACACCCAGATCAAGGCCGGCACTGATCTGATGGGCGTACAGCTTAATAAGCTGGTGGAAATCAACAAGCTCGCTGCCAAGGCTGCTTCAGATGAAGCCGGCAAGCAATACGACAACGCCAGCACCGGCATTATCACCGTTTCGGTGATGGCCGCTCTACTGACTGTATTGTTGGCCTGGCTGCTGACCCGCAGCATTGTTACGCCATTGAAGAAGGCCGTCGAAACCGCCGAGATCATCGCCAGCGGTGATCTGAGCAAGCCGATTCAGATCGAGGGTACTGATGAACCGGCTCGCCTGCTGACCACCTTATCCACCATGCAGGGCAACTTGCGCAAGACCATCGAACAGATCTCTGGCTCGGCCACACAGTTGGCTTCGGCGGCGGAAGAACTCAGCTCTGTGACCGAAGAGGCTTCTCGGGGGCTACAACAGCAGAACAACGAGATCGAGCAGGCGGCCACCGCGGTTAATGAGATGACCAGTGCGGTAGAAGAGGTGGCGCGCAATGCCGTTTCGACCTCTGAGGCGTCACAGCAGTCCAATCACGCAGCGCGCGAAGGTCATTGCCGGGTCCTGGAAACCGTGGAAGCAATCCAGGCTATGACCCGGGATGTGCAGGACACTTCGGCCATGATTGAAGGACTGGCTGCCCAAGGCCGCGACATTGGACAGGTGCTGGACGTGATTCGGGCGATCGCCGAACAGACCAACCTGCTGGCCCTCAACGCCGCTATCGAGGCAGCCCGTGCCGGCGAAGCGGGTCGTGGTTTTGCAGTGGTAGCCGATGAAGTACGGGCTCTGGCGCACCGTACCCAGCAGTCGACCCGCGAGATCGAGCAGATGGTGGCAGGTATCCAGAACGGAACCGGTGAAGCCGTGCAGTCGATGCAGCAAAGCAACCAGCGAACCCAGGACACCCTGGAACGCGCCCGGGCGGCAGGGGGCGCACTGGAGCAGATCACCGAGTCGATCAACCTGATTAACGAACGCAATCTGGTGATCGCCAGTGCATCGGAAGAGCAGGCGCAGGTTTCCCGTGAGGTGGACCGTAACCTAGTGAATATTCGCGATCTGGCCTCCCAATCAGCGGCAGGAGCTAACCAGACCAGCGCTGCGAGTCATGAGTTGTCACGCTTGGCGCAAGAGCTGCGCTCGATGGTTGCCCGATTCGTCATCTGACAATCCGAAGGCCTCAGTTGCGATCATTCCAACATTCTGTTTGACAGTTATTTACATCAACACCCCTAATGCCTGCGAGGCCATCACCTTGCGGGCTTGCCGTATCAGCTTTTTCAAGACATAGGCCCCTTAAATTTACGCCTTTCATCTACTCAACCTCATAAGAACCATAAGTAGCTTTCCACTGTTCAGCGCTACGTTACCCTTGTACTGACGAGGTTGCGATGTCATCGCACATTTTTATCAGGATCACATAACCACTGGTGCGCTCAACAAGCATGCTGATCGCCTGGGCATTGCCCTTGTCTTGATCAGATCGCCGGTCGCGGTAGGGATGGCAGTTACCTGTCCCCCCCGCACAGATCCGTACGTGCGGAACTACCGTATACGGCTCCTGCCTTGGGTACGTGACGCGAAGCGATCCTCAGGGTAAGGATGTGCATTTCTGGGTCTTGGTATGTAGAGGTTGGCAAGGCGTCCGTAGCGTGACCATTGAAGCCGATGACGCTGGCTGCGACGTTTGAGGGCGTGCCGCCATAGGCGACACACAGCCGAACGAAAGCCACCAAGTAGTGAAGATAGATATTCGCCAGCAACGGCGAGATCACTGCGCCTTGGGGAGTCCCCTTGGTCGCAACCACCCTACGGCCATCCTCAACAACACCCGCTTGAAGCCATTTGCAGATAAGTCCCAGCAAACGCCGGTCTGCAATCCGGTGTCCTAGAAACATCAGCATCCATTCATGATCGATCTCATCAAAGAACGACGTGATATCTGCATCCAATGTCCAGTTCACCTTCTGACCCTTCAGCGCGACCGTTAACGCATCCAGCGCATCATACTGGCTGCGCCCCGGCCGAACCCCATACGAGAAACCTAGAAAGTCTTCTTCATAGATCGCATTCAGAACAATAACAACTGCCTGCTGCACGATCTTATCATCCAGGGAGGCAATGCCCAGCGGACGCTGCCTGCCGTCAGCTTTGGGAATAAAAACCCGCCGCGACGGCGTTGCCCGATAGGCTCCATTGTGAAGCCTTGTGTGCAAATCGTTCAGCCGCTGGAGAAGACCTTCCTCATACTCTCGCCACGACACGCCATCCACACCTATCGCCGCGTCACGGCGCAGTGCGTAGAAACCCTGCGCCAATAATTGCGGAGTGATGTGATGCAGCAATGCCGTGAACTGCATGCCCTTGTCCCTTCGGGCCGCTTCACAGTGTCCGCTATGAACAGGCCGAAGCGCAGTTTCGTATCCGCCCAACCCATTGATCGCGGAAAAGCCGTCCGTCGAAATTTCCTACATTCAAGATTGACCGCTACAGCAAGCCGACGTTAACTGTATATCCATACAGAAAAAGACGAATAAGGCGTGCATCATGAGCTTTACCATTGTCGGCCAGCCGGCAGAAGGGGGCATAAAGCTGCCCCTTTATTCCTTCAAAGTACCTGCTGGCTTCCCCTCACCAGCTGCTGATCACATAGAGCAGCATATCTCTATCGACCAGTTGCTCGGCATCCGGGCACCGCATGTCTACCTGGTGCGAATCGAAGGCAACAGCATGGAAGGTGCCGGCATCTTCGATGGAGATCTGGCAGTGGTTGACCGTTCGATTACGCCTGAACACGGCCATATCGTGATAGCTGCTGTGAACTGTGAGCCCGTGTGCAAGCGCCTTACAAAGCGCGGCCACGACATCATTCTGACGTCTGAGTGTTGGCGCTGATTGAAAACTGACCCACCCTGCCGATTGAAAATTGACCCAGGACGGATTGCTGATTTCTGTCCCAGCAATTGTGGATAAGCTTAGCAGCAGTGTTCCGATTAAAGACGCATCAAGC
>NZ_JAUQOO010000033.1:0-31986 GCF_030580745.1 Pseudomonas serbiensis | reverse complement strand
AAATACTCGGTTGGGAAGGCGCTGATTTTCAATTCACGATATCGGATCGTAACGGGCGCAATCTCACCAATGATGTCATCACCGATCCTCGGGTAGGCGGCATCAGTCAGGTTCAAGAGGTATACGGGCGCGGCCAGACCTGGCGGCTTACGCAACTCTGGTATCGTCAGAAGTTCTTTGACGGCGGGCTGGATATCAAACTGGGCCGCATGAACTTTGGCGAAGACTTCGGCAGCTTCCCCTGCAAATTCCAGAACCTGGCATTCTGCGGCGCACAGCCGGGTAACTGGGCCGGCGATATCATTTATAACTGGCCAATCACCCAATGGGCGGGCCGCGTAAAGGTCGCGTTGAGCGATGACACTTATGCGCAGATTGGTGCGTACGAGCAGAACCCGTCCTACCTGGAAATAGGTAACGGCTTCAAACTCAGCGGCAGCGGTAATGAGGGTACCTTGGTACCTGTCGAGCTGGTCCATACCACGTCGCTGGGAGCCGGACGGCTGCCAGGGGAATACCGTGTGGGCGCGTATTACAGCAGCCGTGACGCAAATGACGTCAACACAGAAGAAAACGGCATAGCAAAATCCCGCGATAGTAAATACGGCGCATGGATTGCCGGGCAACAACAAGTCTGGAAAGATCCGGACTTCGCCGCTCGCGGGCTGACGGTGTTTGCCTATGCCACCGTGCATGACAAAGCCACCAATATGATCGATCGTTATGCGCAAGTAGGCGCTTACTACACGGCCCCCTTCAAATCTCGCCCGAATGACGAAATCGGCGTCGCCATCGCCAGTCTCCATGTGAATAACCGCTTCACAGATCATCAGCAGCAACTGAATGACCGGGCGGGTGTCAGCGATTATGACGACCCCCGCTACACACCGACACAAAGCTCAGAAACCAACATGGAAATTTACTATGGCTTTGGCGTGACCAAGTGGCTGACCGTGCGCCCCAACCTGCAATTTGTAGGCAATCCTGGCGGAGTCAGCGAGGTCAGGGATGCGTGGGTGGCCGGTTTGAAATTCGAGACCAGCCTGTAAGGGGGTTCTCCCAATGCACTTTATTTTCGTACAAACATGGGAGAGCACGACAATGACATTTTGTGCCCTGCAGAATCGAGTTCAATCGTTCGCGAAGTGCTTCGCTGCCCTGGTTGCTAAATTGTCGAGTCACTCGTTCTCGTACTTGGAGCAGTTTCCTGAAGCCGTCCTGTTATCCGATCGTCCGGCAGCAAAAGACGAGGTATGACAACCGAAACACGGCGTCGTGGGTTGGGCGCGCCTTGGAACGCTGCAAAATGATCCCAACCAAACTCAGAAATATGTACCTGACAAACGTCTCATCACTTGATAGGAGTACTTTCATGTCTTGGTCCAAACCTGCTTACACCGACCTGCGTATTGGTTTTGAAGTCACCATGTACTTCGCAAACCGTTAAGTTTGTACCTGATGGACAGCGCCTCGGCCTGCCGAGGCGTTTTATTTTCGGTTCCAGAATGATGGAGCAACCATGTTCGTCCAGATACTAGGTTCTGCCGCCGGTGGCGGTTTCCCCCAGTGGAACTGCAACTGCGCCAATTGCGCAGGTTTTCGCAACGGTAGCCTGCGGGCCCAGGCGCGTACCCAGTCGTCCATCGCCCTGTCCGATGACGGTGTGAACTGGGTGCTGTGCAACGCCTCTCCGGACATTCGCGCCCAGCTCCAGGCGTTTGCCCCGATGCAGCCGGGCCGGGCCCTGCGCGACACCGGCATTGGCGCGATCATCCTGATGGACAGCCAGATCGACCACACCACCGGTCTGCTCGGCCTGCGTGAAGGTTGCCCGCATCAAGTCTGGTGCACCGACATGGTCCATGAAGACCTGAGCACGGGCTTTCCGCTGTTCAACATGCTGACCCACTGGAACGGCGGGTTGAGTTGGAATCGCATTGAACTCGACCAGAGCTTCACCATCGCCGCCTGCCCGAACCTGCGCTTCACCCCACTGCCCCTGCGCAGCGCCGCACCACCCTATTCACCGCATCGCTTCGACCCGCACCCGGGCGACAACATCGGGTTGATCGTCGAAGACCTGCGCACGGGTGGCAAGCTGTTCTATGCCCCGGGGCTGGGCAAGGTCGACGAGTCGTTGTTGGAGATCATGGCCGGCAGCGATTGTCTGCTGGTGGACGGTACGATGTGGGACGACGATGAAATGCAGCGCCGTGGCGTCGGCACCCGAACTGGCCGGGAAATGGGCCACCTGGCCCAGAATGGTCCGGGCGGCATGCTCGAAGTGCTGGAGCATTTGCCGAAGCAGCGCAAGGTGCTGATCCACATTAACAACACCAACCCGATCCTCGATGAAGACTCCTCCGAGCGGGCCGAGTTGGTGCGACGCAATGTCGAAGTCGCTTACGACGGCATGAGCATCGAACTGTAGGAGCGCCCGAAATGACTGATACACCATTGACCACCGCAGAATTTGAAGCAGCCTTGCGCGCCAAGGGCGCCTTCTACCACATCCATCACCCCTATCACGTGGCGATGTATGAAGGCCGTGCCACTCGCGAGCAGATCCAGGGCTGGGTCGCGAACCGTTTCTACTATCAAGTGAACATCCCGCTCAAGGACGCCGCGATCCTGGCCAACTGCCCGGACCGGGAGATCCGCCGCGAGTGGATCCAGCGCCTGCTCGACCATGACGGCGCTCCCGGCGAAGACGGCGGTATCGAAGCCTGGCTGCGGCTGGGCCAGGCGGTGGGCCTGGACCCCGATCAACTGCGCTCCCAGGAGCTGGTGCTGCCCGGTGTGCGTTTCGCCGTGGATGCCTATGTCAACTTCGCCCGCCGGGCCAGTTGGCAGGAAGCCGCCAGCAGCTCGCTGACCGAACTGTTCGCCCCGCAGATCCACCAGTCGCGCCTGGACAGTTGGCCGCAGCACTACCCGTGGATCGACCCGACCGGCTATGAGTACTTCCGCACCCGCCTCGGTCAGGCTCGGCGTGATGTGGAACATGGCCTGGCGATCACCTTGCAGCACTACACCACCCGCGCAGGGCAGGAACGCATGCTGGAGATTCTCCAGTTCAAACTGGACATCCTCTGGAGCATGCTCGACGCCATGAGCATGGCCTATGAATTGAACCGCCCGCCCTACCACAGGGTGACCGGGCAACGGGTGTGGCACAAAGGGATCACCTTATGAGTTTCGACCGCAGCAAAACCCCACGCTGGCGCCCCGGCTATCGCTTCCAGTACGAACCGGCCCAGAAAGGCCACGTGCTGCTCTATCCTGAAGGCATGATCAAGCTGAATGACAGCGCTGCGCTGATCGGTGGCCTGATCGATGGTGAACGGGATGTCGCGGCCATCATCGACGAGTTGGCGAAGCAGTTTCCCGGCGTGCCGGAACTCGGTGACGACATCGAGCAATTCATGGAGGTCGCTCGTGCACAGCACTGGATCGAACTTGCCTGAGCCCTCTGGCCTGCCGCCCAAGCCTGAAGTCGGCCTGCCGCTGTGGCTGCTGGCGGAGCTGACCTATCGCTGCCCACTGCAATGCCCGTACTGCTCCAACCCGCTGGACTTCGCCGAGCAGGGCCAGGAGTTGAGCTCCGAGCAGTGGTTCAAGGTCTTTCGCGAAGCCCGCGAGATGGGCGCCGCGCAGTTGGGTTTTTCCGGCGGCGAGCCGCTGGTGCGCCAGGACCTGGCCGAGTTGATCGGCGAGGCGCGCAAGCTGGGTTTCTATACCAACCTGATCACCTCCGGCATCGGCTTGACCGAGCAGAAAATCAGCGACTTCAAGAAGGCCGGCCTCGACCATATCCAGATCAGTTTCCAGGCCAGCGATGAGCAGGTGAACAACCTCCTGGCCGGTTCGAAGAAAGCCTTCGCGCAAAAACTGGAAATGGCCCGGGCGGTAAAGGCCCACGGTTATCCGATGGTGCTGAACTTCGTGACCCATCGGCACAACATCGACAAGATCGATCGCATCATCGAGCTGTGCATCGCCCTGGAAGCCGACTTCGTCGAGCTCGCCACGTGCCAGTTCTACGGCTGGGCGCAGCTCAACCGCGTCGGCCTGCTGCCCACCCGGGAGCAACTGGTACGCGCCGAGCGTGTCACCAACGAATACCGCGCCAAGCTGGAAGCGCAAGGCAATCCGTGCAAGTTGATCTTTGTCACGCCGGACTACTACGAAGAACGCCCCAAGGGCTGCATGAACGGCTGGGGCAGCATTTTCCTCACCGTCACGCCGGACGGCACGGCATTGCCCTGTCACGGTGCCCGCCAGCTGCCGGTGCAGTTTCCCAATGTGCGCGACCACAGCATGCAGCACATCTGGTACGACTCGTTCGGCTTCAACCGCTTCCGCGGTTATGACTGGATGCCCGAACCGTGCCGCTCCTGCGATGAAAAAGAAAAAGACTTCGGCGGCTGCCGCTGCCAGGCGTTCATGCTCACGGGCGACGCCAGCAACGCCGACCCGGTGTGCAGCAAGTCCGAACATCACGGGGTGATTCTCAAGGCGCGTGAAGACGCCGAGCACGCTACGCAAACCATCGAACAATTGGCCTTTCGCAATGACCGAAACTCGCGCCTCATCGTTAAGGGCTGATCGTCTCAGCGACAGAAATGACTGACTGATCGACGATCGATTCGAACGGTAACGTCCGACGCGCAGAAAATACCACGTGCGACACCTGAGGGATTCAAGTTCTCGGCGTCGCTGATGGCACATCATTGGTGAATAAAGCTCAGCACTGCATCAATAGCTCACAGGCTAATCAATTAAAAAATAGCCTGTAGAATATCCCCATACCGACAACAAAATCATTCCAGATATCGAGTAGGCATCTTAGTCCTTGCCGTCCTCGATCATCTTGCGTCATCTGCAGAAACAATAACGGGCCCACGTTCCCAAGCCAATGCGTTATTAGGCTGAAACAGCTTATTTAAAACCTTACCTATTTAACGGTTCAGAACAAGCTTATAGCTATTCTCGGACCCCCAAAGAATTCAGGACATTTATGAACCTTGCAAAACTAACAGCTTCCATCATTTTAATCACCGGCCTGGCTGGCTGTGCGACTGAACTTCCGACGCTTAAGGATGGCGAATCCATTGTCAACCTTCACGAGCAGATCGGTGATGAAATGCTGGCCAGACGCCTGGATACACAACGCGCAGAGAACCTGACTTATTTCAAAGTATCGCCAGGGGCGCATACGATGGAACTTGGGGTGGTTACCAAGGGCTACCAGGAAAGCCAACACCGCTGTGTTGCCACCCTGTCCTATGACAATTTTTTACCGAATGAACGTTACACCCTGATGGAAAGTAGTGCGGGAAAAGAGGTAAAAATTGAACTTATGGACAGTAAAGGTAATACCTTGGCTAAAACTGACAAGATGCCCTGCTTGTAATTAACCGCCGTGTAAATGACAGCGCGGCGTCACCACTCAGCACGTAATATCATGATAGTGTCATTCACTGCTAATACAAAAACGCCCGGCCTATCGCCGGGCGTTTTTGTATAGTCGTCGTTCTCAGAGTTTTTGCACGCCCCGCTCGTCCCATCCGCCACCCAGTGCACGATACAAGTTCACTTCAGCCTGCAACTGCGCAAGGCGATCGTTGATCAGCCTTTGTTGGTTGCTAAACAGCGAGCGCTGCGCGTCCAAAAAGGTCAGGTTGCTGTCCACGCCGATTCGATAACGACGCTCGGCAAGCCGATAGTAATCCTGGCTGGCGTTGACGAGGTCATTCTGTGCCTGCAACTGGTCGACGTAAGTTTTACGTGCAGTCAACCCATCGGAGACCTCCTGGAAAGCGGCCTGGATAGCTTTCTCGTAGTTGGCCACACCAATGTCTTTCTGAATCTCCGAGTAATTCAGGCTAGCGCGTAACGCGCCTGCGTTGAAAATCGGCAAGCTGATGGTAGGGGTAAACGCCCAACTGCCTGAGCCGCTCTTGAACAACCCATCCAGATTCGCGCTCGAGGTGCCGGCATTTGCCGTAAGGCTGATGCTAGGAAAAAAAGCCGCCCGCGCCGCGCCGATGTTAGCGTTAGCGGCCAAGAGCGTATGCTCGGCGGCGAGGATATCGGGGCGACGGGTGAGTAAATCACTGGGCAGACCAGCCGGTACGTTGGCCAGCAGGTCGCCATCCAAGGACTGTGGCTCCGGCAAATCGGCGGGCAGTCCTGTACCGAGAAGAAGCACCAAAGCATTCTCGTCTTCGGCTACTCGGCGCTGGTAGTTTGCCAGGCTCGCCCGCGCACCTTGCACCGAGGTACGCGCCTGTGCGAGATCAAGCGCCGAAGCCACACCCACCTGATTACTGCGGGTGGTCAGACGTAAGCTCTCCTCGTAGGCGTCCAGCGTGTTCTCGGTGAGCTTGAGCAATTCACGGTCGGCTTGCCAGGTGAGATAGGCATTGGCCACGCTCGAAACGATGCTGATCTGGGTCGAGCGTCGGGCCTGGGCGGTAGACAGATAAGTTTCCAGTGCCTGCTGGCTTAGACTGGCGATGCGACCAAACAGATCCAACTCGTACGAACTGATTCCCAGGTTGACGTCATATTGGCTGGAAATACTGGCCTGACCGGACTGCGCCTGAGCGCTCGGCAGTCGCTGCCGTGTTCCGCTGGCGTTGGCGCCAATCGCCGGAAACAGGTCAGCTCTCTGGATTCGGTACTGCGCCCGGAAAGCCTCAACGTTCAGTGCCGCGACCTTCAGGTCACGATTATTGACCAAGGCGGTCTGGATCAATCGCTGCAATGCCGGATCGTGGAAAAACTCGCGCCACCCCTGCTCCACAGCGGCCTGGTCGGCAGCGTTGGTTGCCTGATAGGCAGGACCCTGCGGATATTGCGCCGCAACTGGAGCCTGCGGTCGCTGATACTCAGGGATCAGTGAGCAACCACTCAGAACAGCGGCGCTGATCGCGAGACCGATTAAAGAGCGAGTCATTGGCCTGCCTCCTCACGCATAGCAGTTTCGTCCTGCTTCTTGCGGCTGCCTTTAAACAAGGTTGAAACGGAAACGAAGAACAGGGGAACCCAAAAAATCGCCAGAACGGTGGCCGTTATCATGCCGCCGATCACCCCCGTGCCGATGGCGTGTTGACTGCCAGAGCCGGCTCCGCTGGAAATGGTCAGAGGTAGCACGCCGAGAATGAATGCCAAGGACGTCATCACGATCGGACGCAGACGCATACGACAAGCCTCGACCGTCGCTTCCAGCAACGGTGTACCTTTTTCATTCAATTCCTTGGCAAACTCGACGATCAGGATCGCATTCTTCGCCGCCAACCCCACCGTCACCAACAGACCCACTTGGAAGAACACGTCGTTGGACAGCCCCCGCAATGCCGTGGCCATTAGCGCGCCGATTACCCCAAGAGGCACGACCAAGATGACCGCAATCGGAATCGACCAGCTTTCATAGAGTGCCGCCAGACATAGAAACACGACGAGAATCGACAGCGCATACAGAGCAGGCGCTTGTGACCCTGAAAGACGCTCTTCATAGGACAACCCGGTAAAAGAGATGCCTACGCCGGGCGGCAGTTGCGCTGCAATTCGCTCGACTTCCGCCATCGCCTGGCCAGAGCTGTAACCCGGGGCGGGAGTCCCAAGAATTTGCTCGGCAGGGACGCCGTTGTAGCGTGACAGTTTTGGTGAGCCGAAGATCCACTCGGCACTCGCAAATGCCGAGAACGGGACCATCTGACCTTGGTTATTACGCACGAACCATTTACTCAGATCCTCTGCGGTGCTGCGCGAGTCAGGTTGACCCTGTACGTAAACCCGTTTAACTCGACCGCGGTCAACGAAATCGTTCACATAACTACTGCCGTATGCCACTGACAGCGTGGTGTTGATATCGGCCAGAGAAATGCCCATCGCCCGCGCGCGCTCGTCGTCGATGGTCAGGTGGTACTGTGGCTCGTCGGCCAAGCCGTTTGGGCGAACGCCAGCGAGGACCGGGCTCTGGGCAGCCAGCTCAAGAAACTTGCCGCGTGCCTCCATGAGTTTTTGATGGCCCACGCTATCTTGGTCCTGCAGGTAGAAATCGAAGCCGGTGGCGTTACCCAACTCCAGTACCGATGGCGGAACCACCGCATATACCAGGGCGTCGCGGTACTTCAGGAACTCTTGCTGGGCACGCTGGGCAATTTTGAACACAGTATTGTCACTGTCTCGTTCATCCCATGGCTTCAGGTTGACGAACGCAATCCCTGAATTCTGCCCGCGGCCCGCAAAGTTGAAGCCGTTAACGGTGAAAACTGTAGCAACGGCTTTACCTTCTCCGTGCTCTTTGTCCAGCAAGTACTGACTCATGCGATCAAGCACTTTTTGCGTGGTCTCAGCCGAGCTGTTGGCCGGCGTCTGCACTTGCGTAAAAATCAAACCCTGGTCTTCATCAGGCAAGAACGAGGTCGGTATCCGGGCGAACATCCAAATCGTGCCGGCGACGATTACCAGGTAAACCATAAAGCCCGGCACCCTATGCCGAATGATCTGGCCTACGCCCTGCTCATATCCGTTGACGCAGGCATCGAACCGTCTGTTGAACCATCCAAAGAAACCGCGCTTGGGCTGACCGTGTTTTGTCGGATCGATTGGCTTGAGCAGCGTCGCGCAAAGCGCCGGGGTGAATACCAAAGCAACAAATACCGAAAGCGCCATGGCCGATACGATAGTGATCGAGAACTGCCGGTAGATCACGCCAGTGGAGCCACCAAAGAAAGCCATGGGCAACAGCACCGCCGAGAGCACCAAGGCAATACCCACCAGCGCTCCCTGGATCTGCCCCATCGATTTACGCGTGGCCTCCCTGGGTGACAGGTGTTCCTCCGCCATCACCCGTTCGACGTTTTCAACCACCACAATCGCATCGTCGACGAGTAATCCGATCGCCAGGATCATCCCGAACATGGTCAAGGTATTGATAGAGAAGCCGGCCGCTGCGAGGACGCCGAACGTACCCAACAACACAACGGGCACTGTCAAAGTCGTAATGATGGTGGCACGCATATTTTGCAAAAACAGCAGCATGACCAGAAAGACCAAAACCACCGCCTCGCCCAGCGTATGCATCACACCGCTGATGGATTCGGTGACCACCGGCGTCGTGTCATACGGGTACACCGCTTCAATCCCGGCCGGGAAGAATGGTTTCAGTCGGTCGACCGTGGCGCGAATCGCCTTGGCGGTATCAAGGGCGTTGGCGCCTGTGGCCAAGCGGATGGCGATACCCGAGGCAGGCTTGCCATTGGCTTGGGCGTTGATGCTGTAGTTTTCACCGCCCAAACTGATATCGGCCACATCACTCAGGCGCACCTGGGAGCCGTCGCTATTGACCTTAAGCAAAATGTCACCAAATTGCTCGGAGGTCTGCAGTCGAGTCTTGCCAATGATAGTTGCGGTAAACACCGTACCTTTGCGCGCCGGAAGACCACCAATCGTGCCCGAAGCCACCTGCACGTTCTGCGCCTCAATCGCCTCGGTCACGTCGACTGGCGTCAACTGGAACTGGTTCAGTTTGGCCGGGTCCAGCCAGACTCGCATGGCGTATTGCGTACCCCAGATCTGAAAATCACCAACACCTGAAGTCCTCGAAATCGGGTCCTGGATGTTTGAGACGATGTAGTTGGATAGATCCTCCTTGGTGTGTTTTCCATCGGTGGAAACCAGGCCAATGAACATCATGAAATTCTGTTGGAATTTTGTGACGCGAAGCCCTTGCTGCTGCACTTCACGCGGCAACAGCGGCGTGGCCAGGTTCAGCTTGTTCTGCACCTGAACCTGGGCAATATCCGGGTTGGTGCCCTGGTTGAAGGTCACGATGATTCGCATGCTGCCATCGGCATTACTCTCCGAAGAGATGTAGCGCAGATTGTCGATGCCGTTCATCTGCTGCTCGATCACTTGCACGACCGTATCTTGCACTGTCTGCGCGGAAGCACCGGGGTAAGAAACCTGAATCGCGACAGCGGGTGGTGCAATGTCAGGGTATTGATTGATCGGCAAATTGAGGATCGACAATGCCCCAACGAGCATGATGATCAGTGCAAGCACCCACGCGAAGATCGGTCTATCAATAAAATACTTCGACATGGTCTACTCCGCCTTAGCGCTGGTGTTTAGCGCCACAGGGGCTCTGTTCGCCTCATCTGTCATCGCTTCCTGAGCGACCACGGAGCTCCCCGGCTTAATGAACTGAAGCCCTTCGACGATGATTTTGTCTCCGGCGCTCAAGCCGCTTTCCACCAGCACATTCGCACCGACGGTGCGGCCAACCTTGAGCTGGCGTTGCTCGACTTTGTTATCGGCGGTAACGACCATGGCGGTCGGGGTGCCCTTGAGATCCCGGGTCACACCAATCTGTGGAGCAAGAATGGCCTGCTCGGCGACCCCCTCCTGCAACCGCGCATGCACAAAAATCCCGGGCAGCAGCAAGTGATCGGGGTTGGGGAACACGGCGCGCAGGGTGACCGAGCCGGTTGCTTCGTCGACCGAGACTTCTGAAAACTCCAGCGAACCCTGCAGCGGGTACTGGCTACCGTCCTGAAGTGTCAGGCTAACTTTCGCAGCCTTATCAGCAGTTTTCTGCAACTGCCCGCTTTCAAGAGCCCGACGCAGTTTGAGCACCTCGCCATAAGGCTGAGTGACATCGACATAAATGGGGTCGAGTTGCTGGATAATCGCAAGGGCGGCTGCTTGGCCATTAGAAACTAGCGCACCTTCGGTCACAGCCGAACGTCCAATTCGCCCGCTGATAGGCGCGAACATTTTGGTATATCTCAGATTGATCTGGGCGCCCTTGACTTGTGCCTCTGCCTGCATCTGCTGAGATCGAGCAGTGTCATACTCCTGCTTGCTCACCGCCTGCTCATCGATCAGTTGCCGATACCGGGTGGTCAGCGAGCGAGATTGCTCCAAACTGGCCTGCGCACTGGCGAGCGTCACCTCGTAAGTTGATGGATCGATCTGATAAAGCTGCTGACCAGCCTTGATATCTGCGCCTTCCTTGAACAAGCGTTTCAGGACGATGCCATCCACCTGCGGCCGAACCTCGGCAAGGCGATAAGCACTGGTACGCCCAGGCAGATCGTTGAACAAGGTCACAGCCTGGGTTTTCAGGGTCACCACACTGACTTGGGGGGCTTGCACCGGCGCAGTAGCAGCCTGCTCGTTGTTGCATCCACTGAGCATCGTGGCAAAAGCAATGGCGGTTACCAAAGCAGGATAGATAGGCTTGAATGGCATAAAGTCCTCGAACACAGCGCTGAAAAATGCGCGCATGAGTTTGCAAACTGCCGCAGCACAGGCTGAAACAGCTGCTGGTGGCAATGGGAGAAAGAGTTCGGCAAGTACGCGCAAGAAGCGCGGTGCGAAGATCAAGCTTATTGACCGGGTTAATAAACCCGATGAGCCAATGCGCTGCGCATTGGATTGTTATGTAGGCATGCTAACAATCGAGGGGCCTGAGGATTAGCCCGACTTTACTGAAATCACCAATGAGTGATATTCAGCAATAAAATGGTTTCAGAATTTTGCAGATTACTCACAACGCTCTATATCCAGCGATTAACGAAGGACAGCATTTCGATTAGTGAGTTTTGATCAGCTTTGGCCTCTAATGCGTGCAGCGCATCGGCGAGGCTCATATCCTGCAGGAGCTTCCAACTCAAGTCTTCTACGACTCTGCCATGGATAATTCACGGGAACATCTGGGTTCAAGCTGACAAGTTTCGTGGATCGTTGACGTCCGCAACTTCAGACTTCCACCCGCTCGCCCATTCAGGACGGCCTGCATCTCCCCAAGCACCGCCATCGCCACACTTTCCGGGGTGTCCCCACCCAAATCCAAACCCATTGGATAGTGCAATCGGTCCAACGCAGGCAGGCTGTTTGTCTGTCGCGTTATTTCATCAAGCAGACGCTCGGTCCGATCACGCGGCCCGAGCTGACCGATGTAACGGGGATTACCTTGTAACGCGCCTTTCAACCAATGCGCATCCTGGCTCAGGCTATGGGACATTACCGCCACACACGCCCCCTCCACGAACTTTCGAAATTCGAAAGGCCCGCCTATATCGGCGCTCAACACCCGATCCGCTTCGGGAAAACGTTCCGGACGGGCGAAATGTGGGCGACTATCAACAACGGTGACATGCCACCCCAGGATTTTTGCGATCCGTACCAACGGCTGCGCATCATGGCCCGCCCCAAAGATCATCAGACGCGGTGGTGGCGCGACGTATTCCAGAAAAACCTCTACCTCCGCATAGCCTTCGGTATAGCGTTGCCGCGTAGATTTTTGCTGGTCCAATGTGAGACGCAGATCAGCGGTAATTCGCTCGTTCAGTGCAGGATGGTAGAGCCCTCCGAGGGGCGCCGCGCCAGATTCCAGGAACACACGGTCTCCAACATCTGCACGGCTATTGCGTGAGCCCGCTATTACCGTTGCGATTGCTACGGGTCTCTGGTTGCTTCTTACTTTGCGTAAAGCATCAAGCACAGCGCATTGCTTTGTAGCTGGTACTCGCTCAAACAACACATACACCTTGCCGTTGCAGCCCAGCCCAAAACCAAGGGACTCTTCACCGCCCTCTTCGTCTGTGGCCTCGGTCGTGCTGTAGCTACGAATCACCGGGCCCGACTCACTCAGCCACCAGGCCTTTCGCACCACATCAGCCTCCAGACAGCCACCACTGATAGTGCCCTCCGGACGTCCATATTGTGAAACGAGCATGCGCGCCCCCGGACGGCGATACGCCGACCCCTCGACCTTCACAACGGTGGCGAGTACAGACTCTCGACCCTCGTTCTGTTCGGCGTGGATGGCATCGAGCAATGCGTTCAAACTGGACATATCAGATCTCTCTCCCAAAGCGAATCCGGCGAAGTCGCTGTCGATCGCCAACTATCCAAGCGGGCGCAACTCTCTGATCAAGTCGATCAGCAAACGTAGCGTGATCGGCACCTGCCGGTAGCTTGAGTAATAGATATGGAAGCCTGGACCGACACTGACCCAATCCTCCAAAACCACTTGTAAAGTTCCTTCCGCTACAAGCGGCGCGACAATGGGTTCAGCACAATAAGTCAGCCCAGCGCCCTGGGTGACCATGGCGAGCATCATCCGCGTCTCATCCAGCACGACATTACCGGACACTGGGATCTCTAATTTTTCACCCTCTTTCTCAAACTCCCAGTTGTACATCCGGCCGTTGCCTAGCCGAAACCTTAAACAACTGTGCTGTTTCAAATCCTCGGGGTGCAGCGGCATGCCACATCGGTCGAGGTAATCGGGGGTTCCTACCACGACCCATCGAACAGGGGGGGAAAGACTTTGGGCAATCATGCCTTCAGGTACGGTAGCGCCATACCTGATCCCAGCGTCGAAGCCTCCTTCAACAATGTCCACCATACTGTTGGTGGTTGAGACTTCCACTTCGATATCGGGATAACGATGAGCAAATGTCGATAAAACGGGTGCCAACAAAAGGAGCGCCGCGTCACTGAAAACATTCAGCCGTATACGACCAGTGGGCTCATCACGGAACTTATTCAACAACTCAATGGCCTGGTCGATTTTGTCGACAGGTTCGCTTATCAATGCCAGCAGCTCCTCACCGGCTGCCGTCAGGGTGACGCTGCGGGTCGTGCGATTGAGCAAACGAACCCCCAATCTCGCCTCCAGCCCCTTGATCGCATGACTCAGCGCAGATGCACTTATCCCTACTTCAACACCCGCACGACTGAAGCTGGAATGGCGGGCGACAGCTAAAAAGTAGATAAAATCGCCAAAGTTGGCACGAGTCAGCTGCATGAGTTCTCTGCCATTGGTGTGAAACGTATGAACGAAAGGGCCTCTCCCGCCCCCTGCGCCACAGACAGTTTTTGCCGGCGTGGTTCTGACTGTTTTGGGGTATCACTCATCGACCAAGGTGATCGTTACTTCAAGGGACCCAGGACGCGCGAGTATTCCCAGGCCGGAATCAATCCTGCCGAGTTTGATAAGGTCGCTCGAATACTTGAACCCTTTATGAAAAATGGCGAGATTTCCCCAAGGCGCATAGAAGGCAATGTCACCCGCCGAAGGCGTGAACCCAGCTGGCGCGCCCTGTGTCGATAATGGCTCGGGCAGTACGCTGATCTTCTCGGTCGAGGCGTAGTCGTCCAGTGTCAGTTTCATCGGCAGCTGTTTAACGAAATCTATGGAGGAATCGTTGTTGTCGAGCGTTGCCGTAACCGGACCGCCTGAAACATCGATGCGTATTTTCATAGTTGCTCCACTTTGCTCCGATGGGCTGCGGGGCACGCCCTACCCCCGACCCGAATTGATCTGACAGCCAAATTGCTTTCCCGCCAGAAGGTATCAGCTGACAGAAAAACTGAAATACCTCGCAGCGATTGAAGTCATGAATGAGATTTATCAATCGTCCTTACACACGCAGTGCATTCATAACCAGCGTGAAGGCCCGCGACGGCTGCCTGCGACTTGGGTAATACAAATGGTACCCCGGGAAGGGAGCACACCAATCTTCCAGCACACGAACCAGGCGGCCATTTTCCAGATGCGGTGCGAATTCTTCTTCAGGAAGATAGGCGATGCCCAGGCCGGCCAAGGCTGCATCCACCATGCTGGGAGAGGTGTTGAAAACGAGCTGGCCATCCACTCGTACGTTTAACGGTTGGCCACGACGCTCAAACTCCCAAACGTATAGCCCCCCTGCTGTTTGCATACGCTGATTGATACAACTGTGCTTTAGCAGGTCCCGTGGATTTTTGGGCGTTGGATGCCTTTCGAAATACATCGGGGAGGCCGCAGCGGCCATGCGCAGTTGAGGACCGATGGGTACCGCAACCATATCCTTGTCGATGGTATCGCCCATACGCACGCCTGCATCGAAACGGTCGGCGACGATGTCTCGAAAACCATAATTGATATCGAACTCTATCTTGATATCCGGATAATCGAGCAAAAGCGGCGTGAGCTTGGGAAGCAAATGTGCTCGAAGAATGTGCTCACCACAGGTGATGCGCACGGTGCCGGCGGGTTTATCGCGCATCTCGGTCAGTTCGTCGAGTTCTGCCTCGATTTCGTCAAAGCGATGACCAATGGCTTTTAGTAAACGCTCGCCCGCTGCCGTAGGCGATACGCTACGGGTGGTTCGTGTAAGCAAGCGAATCTCCAGCCTGGCCTCTAACCCGCTCATTGCCTGGCTGAGGGCAGATTGAGTCACGCCCAGTACGGAAGCTGCCCGCGTGAAGCTGCCTTCACGGGCAATCGTTACGAACGATAAGAGATCATTGAGGTTACGTCTGACCATCGCCCAAGTCTCTCATAAATCATTAATTAGCAGGCCTTATAGCCCCTTTAAGGACTGATTAGCTAGTGGCGTCGAAGGGGGCCGGTTACATTAACAACCTCTTTTTAACCAACCCTTCGTTGTATTCAGCGCGAGCGATCGCCATGGCGCTTGGGACGAGAGGCGCGAAGTGACCCGAGGGGACGTGCATGGATCGTAGAGACTTTCTCATCAGAGGCGCCGGACTGGGTTCGTCGTTGATCGCAGGCTCACTTCTGGAAGCAACGGCATCCTGGGCAGAGGCCCCAACCAATTCCCGAAGGGAGGCTCCCGCGTCCAACGCACAACGGGACAACAATGCAAGCGGCAAAGCCCGCGTATTCATTACCGGCTCGGCCGATGGACTGGGCCATGCCACCGCCAAAACCCTGCTTGCCCAAGGCCACGAGGTTGTCGTGCATGTGCGCTCCCCTGCCCGGTTGTCTGCCGTGCAAGAACTGGTGGACCAGGGCGCCATCGCGACAGTCGGCGACTTGGGCGATCTTGAACAGGTTCGCGACCTTGCCCGTCAGGTCAATGCCATCGGCGCGATGGATGCCATTGTTCACAACGCTGGCATCCTCAGCGGGGCGCAACTGCTAGTCGTCAACGTCGTCGCCCCCTATATGCTCACGGCCCTGATTCAGCGCCCCAAGCGTCTGATCTACCTGAGCAGCAGCATGCATAGGGGCGGACGAGCCAGCCTGACGGGATTGGACTGGTCGGGCAGCACCCCCACAGGCAGCTATTCGGACAGCAAACTCTTTGTAACCGCACTCGCAGCAGCCGTTGCGCGGTTGTACCCCGACGTCCTCAGTAATGCGGTCGATCCGGGCTGGGTCCCAACGAAGATGGGAGGTCCCAACGCACCTGACGACCTGCGCCTGGGACACCTGACCCAGGAATGGCTTGCCACCAGCAATGACCCTGAGGCACTCACCAGCGGCGGCTATTGGCACCATCAGCGACGCGAACAGCCGCATTCCGCGGTCCAAGACTCCCGATTCCAAGACTTGCTGCTGGCTGAACTCACGCGCGCCAGCGGCACGAACCTGTCGTGACCACCTCCACGGTAACTACTGCATGAAATTATTCTGGGGTCGTCTTCTCATGGCCGTTGTCGGTATCGCTCTGCTAGGCATCGTTGGCGCCTTCGCCTATTTACAGCAGCCGGTCTTCGGCGACCTGCCCAGCGGCGAGCGGCTGACGCGCATCGAACATTCGCCCAATCATGCCGACGGAGTGTTCCGCAACCAGATCGACACGCCCATGAAGACCACGGACCAATCCGAGATATCGATGTGGATGCAGACCCTTTTCGGGCAAGAGGGACAGCCTCGACCGCCAAGCCCGATTCCCGCCGTCAAGACCGACCTCAAAGCACTCGACCCTACACAGGATATAGTCGTTTGGCTGGGCCATTCCTCCTACTTCGTGCAACTGGGCGGACAACGCATCCTGATCGATCCGGTGTTCAGCACTTACGCCGCGCCGATCCCCGGAGTGAACAAGGCATTCGAGGGCACCAGCCTCTACACGGCCGATGACATACCCGAGATCGACGCTTTGTTGATCAGCCACGATCATTACGATCACTTGGACTATCCAACCGTTCAGGCGCTTCAGACCAAAGTCAGAAAGGTTATCGTGGGGTTGGGTGTAGGCGCGCATTTCGAGCGCTGGGGCTACGACATTGGAGTCGTACGCGAAGCCGACTGGAACGAAGTCATCGCGCTGACACCGAACGTCAGAGTCCACGTCACCACAGCTCGACACTACTCTGGACGCACCTTTACCCGCGATCAGTCGCTGTGGGTCGGCTTTGCACTTGTGTCTCCTGAGCAGCGGTTGTTTTTCAGTGGCGACTCGGGTTATGGCCCGCACTTTGCCGAGATCGGCCAGCGGCTGGGTCCGTTCGACTATGTCGCCATTGATGCAGGTCAGTACGATCCGCGCTGGGCGAATGTCCACATGAATCCGGAACAGGCCGCGCAGGCAGCCAAGGACCTGCACGCCCGAGTGCTGATGCAGACGCATGTGGGCCGCTTCTCCATCGCCCCTCACGATTGGGATGATCCGTTCAAGCGCATGCAAGTCGCCAGTCAGGGGCAAACCTTCGCGCTGTGGACGCCCGAAATCGGCCGCACGGTCTACCTTGACGGCCGTGCGCAGTCGTTCACGGCATGGTGGGAAGACGACGCAGCGAAGACTCCGCCTCAGGTCGCAACTGGAGCCAGGAAGGAGTAAGTCGTGCAGTCTCCCGTCTCGCTGTTGTGGCTACGTCAGGCAAACGTGCGCCCCGAAGAAGCACCCGCAGTCCTGTGGTCGATGCTCTACGTCATCGCGCTATTTCTGGCGTATTACCTGTTGCGACCGATCCGCGACGAGCTCGGTGTGGCCGGCGGGGTCCAGAACTTGCCCTGGTTATTCACTGGTACGTTGTTGGCGATGCTGGTAGCCAGCCCGTTGTTCGCGCTGGCCGTGCGCAAACTGCCACGTAAGCAGTTCATCGTCGTGGCCTATCGTTTCTTCGCTGCCAACCTGATGTTGTTTGCACTGCTGCTGCATCTCACCGATCCACAGTGGCAGGTGTGGCTGGGACGTGCCTTTTTCATCTGGGTCTCGGTGTTCAACCTGTTCGTCGTCTCGGTGTTCTGGTCGTTCATGGTGGATATCTTCGACAGCGAGCAGGGCAAACGGCTGTTCGGGCTACTCGCGGCAGGAGCAACGATTGGCGGCCTCTTGGGCTCGGCTATCACTTCCAGCCTGATCCAACAGTTGGACCGCTCCTGGCTGATGGTGATTGCCATCCTGTTTCTGGAAGTGGCGGTACTTGCATCACGCCGTTTATCTCGCCTTGCTCCGATGCTCAGCCACACCACGCCCAAGGAAAACCCTGACCGACCCTTGGGTGGCGGCATCTTTACCGGCATGGTCCACACGCTGCGCTCGCCCTACTTGGTCGGGTTGGCACTATTCATTCTGCTGTACTCGGTTACATCGACTTTCTTGTATTTTCAGCAGGCCAGCATCGCCGAGACCTCGTTCCCTGATCGTGCGGCCCGCACGGCGTTCTTTGCCAATATCGACTTGATCGTCAATGCGATCACACTGGTATTCCAGCTGTTCATCACCGGCAGGATGATCGCCACCGCGGGCATCGTGGCAACGCTGTGTGTCCTGCCGCTGGTCAGCCTGTTCGGCTTCGCTGCCTTGGCCGCCAGCCCTAGCGTCGCAGTCATCGTGGCCGCGCAGGTCGCCCGCCGGGTAGCGAACTTCGCACTGGCCAGACCCGCCAGGGAAATCCTGTTTACCTCCAGCACACGTGAAGATCGCTACAAAGCCAAGAACTTCATCGACACGGTCGTTTATCGTGGCGGTGACCAAATCGCCAGCTGGGGATACGCAAGCCTGATGGGCCTTGGCCTGACCCTGGCGCAGATTCCCATGATCTCGGTCCCCCTCTCAGCTATCTGGCTGGGCTTGAGTGTCTGGTTGGGACGAACCCACCTGAAGCAGGAACAGCGCGATTCTACGGTCTCACCATCATTGATTGAGGACAGGACATGAAGTCTACCCGCCGCTCCATAGTGAAATCCCTTGGCGTATTGGCCGCTCTGCCTTGGCTCATCCCCGCGAGTCGCGCCTTTGCGGTCGCGCCAACCCGCATCGGCGTGATCGGTAGCGGATCGCTGGGCGGCACGGTAGGTCGGCTGTGGGTCGAGGCTGGACATGAGGTCATGTTCTCTTCCCGCCATCCAGAGCAATTGCAAGACATGGTTGAGGCGTTAGGGCCACGCGCTTCGGTCGGCCTGCCGATGGCGGCAGCGGAATTCGGCACCGTGCTTCTGTTGGCTATTCCGTTTGAAGCGCTACCCCAGGTCGGGCGAGACCTGCACAGTGCCTACCGCGGCAAGATCGTTCTGGACTCCACCAATCCTTGGGGCACAAGCAGCAGCGATGTATACCGCGAAGCGCACAACCTGGGCGTTGCTGAAACCGTCGCGAAGTACATGATCGGCGCGCGACTGGTGCGCGCATTCAGTGCCGTCGATGCCACCGTGGTGGCAATGTCCGCCTCACGAGCGGGCGGGCGCATTGGCATGCCCGTCGCAGGAGATGACGCCGAGGCCTTGCGGGTCGCCGCCGACCTGGTACGCGATGCTGGTTGCGACCCAGTCGTCGTGGGCAACCTGGCTGCCTCCGCCTCGTTCCAGCCGGGCAGGCCGGGTTTCCGCGCCCATCTGACCGCACCGGAACTGCGCCGCCTCCTCGGCCTGTAGTGCAGAGTTCTGGTGGCCGCGTAGATAAGCAAGAAACCTTGCTGCTAGCTCCCACCTCAACAATCGGCCGGTGGATCAAACTGCCAGGCTCTCATGAGTCGGGCAGCGTGATCGCGAGGAAGCTGAATCTAACCGCCGGGTGATCGGAAAATGTGCCGCTCTCCTGTCACCCGCCCCCCCTCCTGCACTCAGCTCATCCAGTTCCCGCCATCAACGTTGTACGTTTGTGCAACGATGTAATCGCTCTCCGAGCCCGCCAGGAAAATTGCCATTCCTACCAGATCCTCTGCTGTCCCCATTCTTCCATACGGAACCTCAAGGCCGACGAGCCGCTTCTTCTCACCCAGGGGTCGGTTCTCGTGTTTGGCAAAGAGCGCGTCGACACCGTCCCAGTGTTCGCCATCGACAACCCCCGGGGCAATCGCATTGACATTGATTTTGTGCTTGATGAGGTTAAGGCCAGCAGACTGTGTAAGGCTGATGACGGCCGCCTTGGTGGCGCAGTAGACGCCTACCAACGCCTCACCGCGGCGACCCGCCTGGCTGGCCATGTTGATGATCTTACCGCCATGCCCCTGACTGATCATCTGCTTCGCCGCTGCCTGAAGCGTGAACAGCGTCCCGCTGACATTGATTGCAAAAAGCTTGTCGTAGCTTTCCCGAGTGATCTCGGTGATCGGTGCAAGATCGAACAACGCCGCATTGTTCACAAGGATGTCCAGCTTTCCTGCGTGGGCAACGACCTCCGCGATCGCTGCATCAATGGACGCCTGGCGGGTAACGTCCATCTCCACCGCGTAAGCTTGCGGCCCAAGCTCGGAGGCCGTCGCTTGAGCTCTTTCCAAATTGATGTCGGCGATAGCGACCGTAGCGCCTTCACCGATATAGGCCTGGGCAAACGAGCGTCCAATACCGCGCGCGGAACCAGTGATCAAAGCGCTTTTACCTTCGAGACGTTTCATTGAATCTACCTTTGTGGTTCGTGGCGCGCTTCATCGAAAGAGCGCGCGTGATGGAAGTCAGGCCGCGCGTGATGCCGCAGGGCTTACCGAAAGACCGCTCTCATCAAATAGATGGCAATGAGCGACATCGAGGGTGAGATAACGCCGGGCGGCGTACGGCACTTCGCAATCCCCCTGGACACGTACCGTCAGGCTTTCTCCTGAATCGACATTCACGTGGCAGAAGGTATCGCTGCCCAGGCGCTCGGTGACATCCGTCGTGACCGGCACTTGGCCTTCAGCGCCCAGGGTCAAATGCTCCGGCCGTATCCCGATCGTCACGGATTGCCCAACCGACAACGCACTGCTGTCGCGTGGAATGAGCAAAGTGGTTCCAGAGGCGAATCTAACCTCCACCCCCGATGCATGCACGGCATGCACAGTCGCCTGCAAGAATCCCATTTTTGGTGTCCCAAGGAAGCCGGCAACGAACAGGTTGGCAGGGTGATGGTAGAGCTCGAGCGGCGAACCAATCTGCTCGATCCGCCCAGCGTTAAGCACAACGACCTTGGTGGCGAGCGTCATGGCTTCGACCTGGTCATGGGTCACGTAGATCATGGTCGCCTGCAGCTCCTTATGCAGTCGGGACAGCTCCAAGCGCGTCTGTACACGCAGCGCAGCATCAAGGTTCGACAGTGGCTCATCGAAAAGGAAAATTTTCGGGTTTCGGACAATCGCACGCCCAATAGCGACTCGTTGGCGCTGACCACCTGACAACTGCTTAGGCTTGCGGTCGAGCAGAGAACCAAGTTCGAGAATCCTTGCGGCCTCGGCGACCTTCCTTTCCACATCCGGCTTCTTCTCACCGGCCAGATCCAAGGCAAATGACAAATTCTTGCGTACCGTCATGTGCGGATACAGAGCATAGGTCTGGAATACCATGGCCAGGTCTCGTTTGGCAGGAGTCACCTCAGTGATGTCTCGGCCGTCGAGCTCGATCGTGCCGCTCGTGACGTCTTCCAAACCTGCAATCAGGCGCAACAGGGTCGACTTGCCACACCCCGACGGCCCTACGAACACCACAAATTCCTTGTCCTTAACCTCGAGATCGATGCCCTTGATGATGGACAGTCCCTCGAAACCTTTCTTGAGATTTTCTATTTTCAAAGTGGCCATGCGTAAAGTCCTGTATGAAATTGGAGCCTTCGCGAAATCATTGAATGCTCGACGTCGTCATTTGACGGCGCCAAAGGACAGCCCACGAACCAATTGCTTCTGACTGATCCAGCCGAAGATCAAGATAGGTGCGCAGGCCAATGTGGAAACCGCGGAAAGCTTCGCCCAGAACAGACCCTCAGGGCTCGAGTAGGAAGCGATCAGCGCGGTCAGAGGTGCGGCGCTGGAGCTCGTCAGGTTGAGCGACCAGAAGGCCTCGTTCCAGCACAGGATCATCGACAGCAGCATGGTCGACGCCAGCCCACCCTTGCTGATGGGCAGCAGCACGCGCAGCATCTCCTGCCCCAGGGTCGCGCCGTCCAGCCTGGCCGCCTCCAGAATCTCCCGGGGGATGTCTTTGAAGTACGTGTAAATCATCCATACCACGATGGGCAGGTTGATCAGGGTGTAGATCACGATCAGCGCGATCCGGGTGTCCAGCAACCCCGCCCCCTTCGCCAGAAGGTAGATAGGCATGAGCACCCCAACTGGAGGAAGCATCTTGGTCGATAGCATCCAAAGCAGCGTCTGCTTAGTGCGCTTGGTCTCATAGAACGCCATCGAGTAGGCCGCCGGCACCGCGATCAGCATGCACAACGCTGTAGCGGAGAAGGAAATCAGCACCGAGTTCCACGCGAAGTGGAAGTAGTCACTGCGCTCCTGGATGTGCAAGTAATTCTCCAGCGTAGGCATGAAGATGAACTGTGGCGGCGTAGCGAAGGCGTCGATCTCGGTCTTGAAACTGGTAAGCACCATCCAAAAGATCGGAAAGAACAACAGCAAAGCGGTGACCCAGGCCAAGGTGCCGAGCAGTACGCTTTGCAGAGACCGGGATTGTTTAAGCGTCATCATGGCGTTGTCCTCAGGCTTTGTCGGTCAGGTTCTTGCCAATCATGCGCACCAGCACAATCGCCGCGATGTTGGCGATCACCACCGCAATCAGACCACCGGCCGAGGCCATGCCCACATCGAACTGCACCAGTGCCTGGTTGTAGATCAGATAGGCGAGGTTGGTCGAAGCGAACCCAGGTCCGCCATTTGTCGTGGTGAAGATTTCTGCAAATACCGACAGCAGGAAAATCGTCTCGATCATCACCACCACCGCGATGGGCCTGGCCAAATGTGGCAGGGTCAAATGCCAGAAGATGGCCAGGGCACCCGCCCCATCCAATCGAGCGGCCTCTTTCTGCTCTTGATCGAGCGACTGCATGGCTGTCATCAGCAACAAGATCGCAAAAGGCAGCCACTGCCAGGAAACGATGACGATGATCGAGAAGAGTGGGTAATGAGCTAGCCAATCGACGGGCTGTGCCCCGAAGAACTTCCATACCGCCGCGAGGATCCCGGAGACAGGGTGGAAGATCAGGTTCTTGAAGATCAGCGAACCCACGGTCGGCATGATAAAAAACGGCGAAATGAGCAGCACCCTGACTATGCCGCGTCCAAAGAACTCGCTTGCCTCAAGCAAGGCTGCAATCAAGACACCAAAAATCACGCTGATCAGCAGCACGCTGCCCACCAATATCAACGTGTTAAGCGCTCCGGGAAGAAAACCCGAATCTGTCACGAAATAGGCAAAGTTCTCCAGGCCAACGAACTCGTTTTCCCCTGGATTGAGCAGGTTGTACCGGATCACCGAAAAATAAACGGTCATGGCCAGCGGCACGATCATCCAGAGCAACAAAAGTGCAACCGATGGCGACACCAGAAACCATCCTGGATTGATCAAACGGCGTGCGCGTGATGGCGCCGAGGCCGCAAGCTGGGCTCGAATAATGGACGTGTTCATGATTATTTACCTGTGCGGCTGTGACCGCCGGCGCTAAGCCGGCGGAGGTAAGGGGCTATTTATTTTTTGGGATAGCCCGCACGCTTCATCTCGCGCTCGGTTGTGGACTGGGCAGAAGCCAGCGCTTGCTCAACCGACATTTGTCCTGTCAACGCTGCGGAGAAAAGCTTGCCTACCGATGTACCGATCGACTGAAACTCGGGGATCACCACGTATTGAATGCCCACGTACGGAACAGGTTTGGCTGAAGGCTGCGACGGGTCAGCGTGCTTCATCATTTGCAACGTTACCTGAGCAAACGGCGCGGCCTTGAGGTAAGCGTCACTGTAGGTCGAGATGCGTGTACCGGGTGGCACGTTCGTGATGCCATCCTTATCGGTAACTAGCTGGATGTACTCTTTGGAGGTGGCCCAGGTGACGAACGATTTGGCGGCCTCTTTGTGCTTGGAGGTGGCAGGAATTGCCAATGACCAGGCGTACAACCACGAGGACCCCTTGTCGGTAACCTCAATAGGCGCAGGAGCGAAACCTACGCTGTCCACCACCCGGCTCTGCTCCTTATCGGTGGTGAAAGATCCAGCCACGCTTGCATCAACCCAAATCGCGCATTTTCCACTGTTGAAAAGGGCCAGTGTTTCGTTGAACCCGTTACTGGATACTCCGGGAGGGCCATATTTCTTCAGGGTATCAACATAAAACGTCGCTGCTGCCTTCCACTCAGGACCATTGAGTTCAGGCTGCCATTTCTCATCGAACCAGCGCGCCCCGAAGGCGTTGGCCATCGTGGTAAGCAAGGCCATGTTTTCGCCCCAGCCAGCTTTGCCACGCAAGCACATGCCATATTGATCCTTCGAAGGATCATTGAGCTTGGCAGCGAACTCGCCCAGTTGCGACCAGGTCGGCTGCCCCGGCATCGTCAGCCCTGCAGCCTTGAACAGGTCGGTGCGGTAGTACGTGATGGTGCTTTCGCCGTAGAACGGCAGTGCGTAGAGCGTATCGTTAACAGAAAGGCCCTGACGCACGGCAGGAAAGATATCGTCGACGTCGTAGCCGGCCGGGAGGTCCTTCATCGGCTCTAGCCAGTTCTTGGCACCCCACATCGGGGTCTCGTAGGTGCCAATCGTCAACACGTCGAACTGACCACCTTGAGTGGCAATGTCAGTGGTCAGACGCTGACGCAGAACGTTCTCTTCGAGCACGACCCAGTTCAGTTTGATGTCGGGATGCTGCTGCTCGAAGATCTTGGATAGCCGTTGCATTCGGATCATGTCACCGTTGTTGACCGTCGCGATGGTCAGCGTCTCAGCGGCATGGCTGGCAAGGGCGAATGACAGACCAGTAGAAAGAATTAGCGCATTCGTAATCTTCATGGGGCTCTCCACTCCAAGCCAGATGACCGGAGCTATTATTGTTGTTGTTCACCACTTGTGAGCAAAACAAGACCGCATTGCAGTGGTGGGCGAATTGATTAGATCACCTACCCGCCCCGCCCTCAAACGAATCGCGGACGCCGAACTGATACTTTTTTGATCGCGATAACCGGCAGCCACAAGGGTTAAAAAAGTATCAACCAGCTGCAATAGTTGGGCTAGCAGTCCCGGACGAATTCGGCGTATGGTTGGCGCATTCGATCCACCGTATAACTATAAAAAGGGGCACGAGATGCCTGACAACCGCGCTGCTTTGTTCGAGCACCGACCAGCCGACCTTGAAGTCATCCTTCCTGAACCCGATCAGAGCTTTCGATGGTACGAGCACGACTATCCATACGCCCTCGCCCGCTGGAACCACCATCCGGAATATGAAATCCACCTGATTCGACAAGGAAGTGGCAAGCTTTTGGCTGGGGATTACATCGGGCCCTTCACCGCAGGACATGTCGCACTGATTGGCCCAGGTCTTCCCCATGATTGGATGGGAGATATCGCGCCGGGAGAACAGCTCGTAGGCCGCGACGTGGTGCTGCAGTTTGACGGCGCTGCCCTGCTCGACCTCCAAGGTTCATTGCCTGAGCTATCGGAGCTGAAAACGCTGTTTGAGCTGGCACAACGTGGGATCGAATTTACTGGGGGGACGGCCGTCGAGGCCGCTTTGCTGCTTGAGAGAATCGGCGAGGCGACGGGGCTTCAGCGCCTGATCATGTTCCTGCAATTGATAGACACCCTCGCAAGGGCGCCAAAGCGCGAAATTCGGGTATTGGCCAGCGCCTGCTACTCGCCTTCGTTGAACGAGCGCAGCTCGGAGCGAATAAATCAGGCATTCGACTACCTGATCAATGAGCTCACATCCGACATCCGGCTATCTGTCATCGCCGAGCGAGTTGGGATGAGCGAGGCCGGTTTTTCACGCTTTTTCAAACGAATCACTGGCCACGGATTCATGGACCTGATGCGCAAGCTGCGCATCCAGCGTGCATGTCGGCTACTCGTCCAGACACAGCTCTCGGTCGCCGAAATCTGCTTCGAGGTTGGCTATGAAAACGTCTCCAATTTCAATCGCCACTTCCGTCATGAAATGCATCAGACCCCGAGCGACTACCGGCGTACTACTGCCGTGAAGCTCTTCAACCGAGACAGTCTTCACCCATCGCTACCGATCACGCAGGTGCGGTGAGACCGCGCCTATTGATGTGACGCACGATAGTGTCCCCAGCCCGATACAAGAGAGAATGAATATGCAATTGCCGAGCGTTGTTGTGTTTGGTGAAGCACTGACCGACGTGGTTCAACACTCGCCCGGACGGTGGCAGGGCTATCCAGGTGGCGCGCCCTGGAACGTGGCCCGCGCAATGAGCCGCCTCGGCGTGCCCACTGCATTCGCCGGCTCGATCAGTACCGACTCATTGGGCGATGAGCTCGCACAGCAATCGAGGGCTGCCGGTCTGGACATGAGATTCCTCCAGAGAGTTGACGCTGACCCTCTGGTAGCGATCGTGCCCTCCAGCCACCCTCCCCGGTATTTCTTTGCGGGCGAGGCCGATCTACTTTTTGATGTGGACCAACTCCCGGCAGGTTGGTTGGATGCGGTTCGACTCTGTCACTTCAGCTGTATCAGCCTTGCCCGTCAGCCATTGGGGGACAGGCTTGTTGAGGTGGCCAGGAGGGTGAAGGAAGAAGACAAGCTGATTAGCTATGACCCGAACTGGCGCAACCTGATGGACACCCGCTACCGCGAGCTGACTTTCCCGGCCATGGTGGAGCTTGCAGACATCATCAAGCTCTCGGATGAGGATCTTCGTCAGATATACCCTGGATTGAACGAAGAACAGGCCCTTCGAGAATTGCGGACAATGAATACTCGTGCCCAGATTCTTTTCACCCGTGGAGCGAAAGGCATGGTGTTGTATGACACCGACCTAAAGTTTGAACAGCCCGCGATCGCCGTTGAGGTCGCGGATACAGTGGGTGCCGGAGATTCGAGTATGGCCGGCTGGCTCGCCTCGACGCTTCTAGGCATCCAAGAGCCGCGTGCACGATTGGAGTTCTCCGCGGCTTGTGCGTCGGTGTCTTGCTCACATGCAGGGGCTTACGCGCCTAGTCGTGAAGAAGTGAACAACTTGCTGTCATACCGCATGCAACATTGACGCTGAAATTCGCATTGAACACAGCCATCTTGTCAGGTGACGGGGCTCAAGGCGCAGTGGATAGAGTACACATGCGGGTTGAGCCAGATGGACCAGTCCACCACTAGCCAGTTGAACCCGCACCAGTGTTCGTGGCCCAGGAGCAACAAACGCTCCCCCACCAGTTATTACAAGTTTTTGATCTGGCGCCCGGCAAGTCGGGCCTGCTCCATCTGCGGAAACCCCGAAGGTGAAAAGCAGCGTGCCGCCCCCAACCGCCAAACTGTTCTCTTCATCCGTCAAATCTCTTTGCTTACTTCGTCTGTCGGCGTCCCGAGCCGTCTTTCGTTCAAAGCTGAGGTCGTCAAGAATGAATACTCGTAAGTTATCAGCTGAGTAAAACTGGCATACGTCGCAGCGATTGAGACCAGAAATGAGACCTTTCAACCTCACCGACGACGCAATGATGATATTGACGCCCAGCCATCAATTCAGCTCATGGTTATATGCAGTCACGCAGCTAGCTCTTCGTCATCCCTGTCGTAAAATCATGCCACGGTTGCGCGGTCCCCTGCCTTATCGTCAATAGGTTCCACGCCCGTCCTGATAGAAGTCATAAGGCTTCTTTTGAATGACCTGAAGCTCCCATAGGCGCGCATACCCCGGCCACTGCCATGACCGCACCAGACCAGAATGAGGATCCCAACTCATACCCTCTGGAATTTTCTGCCGCAACAAATGGAGCCCCATTGATGCCCGATCCGATCAAGCTTGAATTTTCCGAAAAGTACGACGATAAGCACGCGCAGAGTTATTTACTCAAGCATCAGGACAATCTGGCCCGCCGTTTATCCCACAAACGCGACGAGCAATTGGCGCGTAGTGCGTTGGTCGCCGCTGGCGAGCCTGGCTTGGTGCTGGACTTGCCGTGCGGGGCCGGGCGTTTCTGGCCGTTACTGGCGCAAAAGCCTGGTCGCGTGATCATCGGCGCAGACAATTCTGAGTCGATGTTGAAGGTCGCAACCATCGCCCAACCGGCGGAGGTGGTGAAACGGGTTCGCCCGTTGCAGACCTCTGCCTTTGCTATCGATTTACCGGACAACGCGGTCGACAACATATTCTGCATGCGCTTGATGCACCACATCGGCGCCCCGGAGCACAGACTCGCGATTCTGCGTGAGTTTCAACGCGTTACTCGCGACAGCGTAATTATCTCACTATGGGTGGACGGCAACTTCAAGGCTTGGAAACGCAAGCGTACCGAAGTGCGTCGTCGCAACAAAGGAGAACAGGACGGTTACCAAAATCGGTTCGTGTTGCCGGCTACTACTGTCGAGGCAGAGTTTGAACAGGCCGGTTTCCGTGTTCAGAAATCCCTGGACTTCATACCGCTCTACGCCATGTGGCGAGTTTATGTATTACGCAAAAAATAACAAAATGGCCATCAGCCACTTATCCAAGCTTTATGGAATTGATAGTTCATGCCCCCTCGAATCATATGCCACATGATCAGCTCGGTGGACGGGCGCCTCGTGTCTTCTCGTTGGACATCTCTACCCAATGGGGACAGTGAGCAAACGATTAGAAATCATTACGAGCGAATTGCCGCCCGCCTAGGCGGCGACGGTTTCATCATAGGCCGAAAGACCATGGAAGCATTTGATGGTATTTCTTCAAAACCACCGTTTGTAGGGGAACACAGCGGTGGTCTGCGGGACCACAACATAGCGCATGAACCAGGGGACCCGGTTGCGATCGTGATTGACCCCTCCGGGAAGCTGCACTACCAGACGAATACCATTGATGGCGGGCATCGGATTATCTCCATTCTCGGCGACTCGGTATCGGATGCCTATTTGCAGGCGTTGCGAAACCAGGGCATTTCCTATCTCTTCGCAGGCCCTCATTGTGAAAACCTTAAGCAAGCGTTAGCGATGCTAGGCGCCCAGTTTGGATTGAAGACCCTGCTACTCGAAGGTGGCGGCGTGATCAATGGGACCTTTTTGAAGGCCGGTCTGATCGATGAGATCAGCCTTTTGATTTACCCAGGAATAGATGGTTTGAGCGGGGTACCAAGCATATTTGAATATCACGGCCAGTCGGATGAACGCCCTGCGTCCGGCCAGTCCCTGCGCCATATCAGTACGCAAACGATTGAGGATGGTTTCATCTGGGCCAGGTACCTCGTTGCGAAGATGTCACCGCACACATGACACTCGCAACAACGGCAAACCTCTAACGGCGGGAGCCCTCGCGTCAGGCTCTAGTCGCGCAAGTGCTTACGCTTCCAGTATTTAAGACGCTCGCTCCTGCATATAGGGCCGGGTCACCTGAGTGAGCCAGTTCAGCACTGCTTCCACGCGCGGAGCAACGTGCCTACGATGAGGGAGAAGCAACGAAGCCTGTATCGGGGGCGGCCTGAACTCTGGCAGTACCTCAACCAGCTCCCCGCTATCGATCAGGCGCTGGCTTGCCGGTACGGACACTTGCATGATGCCCAACCCGTTTCTGCAGGCCGCCAGCAGGAGTGAGCCACTGTTTATGGCGAGTGCACTGACCATGGGTACTGACTGCACCTCGCCATCTACCGCATAGCGCCAAGCAGCCTCTTCACTACGCAAGTTATTTGCGTAGTGAATAACACGATGACCAGCGAGGTCAGCGAGTGAACTCGGCACACCATACTGTCGCAAGTACGCTGGACTGGCTAAATTGCAGGCCTTCATTGTGCCTAATTTTCGTGCGACCAGATCCGAATCCGGCAGCGGGCCTATCCTGATCAAGCAATCAACACCCTCCTGTATCATGTCCACCCGACGGTCGTTGATACTGATTCTGAGATCAAGCAGCGGATGCGCGGACAGCAATTCCCGCAAATGCGGCATTACCAGCTCCTGCCCAAATAAGCTCGGCATATCGAGACGCACCCTACCTTGCAAAGCTCCGGCAGCAGGCCGAAACATCCCCTGCAAATGATCTGACTCCCTCAGCAGTTCTCTGCAGCGCTCGAAAAACAGCTCGCCATCAGGCGTCAACCGAACGCTGCGGGTGTTGCGTTGCAATAGCCGGCTACCCACATCGGCTTCCAGCGTCCGCACAATGGCAGAAGCCCGGCTCTTGGCAACACCGAGCTGCTCGGCCGCTTTAGTAAAACTGCCCAATTGGGCAACGCGGCAAAAAACCCGTAGATCATTCAACTCCATCGTCGATTGTTCTCTATAGATGAACAGAGGGTTAATTTTTCCCGACTTTATTCGCGTTCTTCAGAACCGTAAAGTCTGACCTCCGAATCTTTTCCGAGAACTGTATGACGATGACTAAAAAATCAGATCGCATTGCCCTTATTACTGGTGCCAGCCGAGGAATTGGACGGAGTAATGCCTTGAAACTCGCCGAAAATGGCGTCGATGTGATCATTACCTATCTGAGTAGTGCAGACGCAGCTGCGGCAGTTGTAAGCGAAATCGAAGCCTTGGGTCGTCGCGCCGTAGCCTTGCACCTTGATGTCGGCAATGCAGGTACGTTTGCTAAATTCGCAAACGATGTGAAAACCACGCTGCAGCAAAAGTGGCAGCGCGATCGATTCGACTACCTGATCAACAACGCAGGTGGTGGTACATACGCGACGGTTGCCGACACCACCGAGCAAGAGTTCGACCTCATGATCAACACTCATCTCAAAGGCACGTTCTTTTTGACCCAAAAATTGCTTCCGCTGATAGAGGATGGCGGACGCATTCTTAACACCTCGTCAGGTTTGACCCGCTTCACAGTGAGCGGCTACGCCGCCTACGCCGCAGCGAAAGCCGGCGTCGACGTGCTGACGCGCTATATGGCCATAGAGTTAGGTTCGCGGAGGATCAGCGTTAACGCTATCGCGCCGGGCGCGACGGAAACAGACTTCGGCGGAGGCGCTCTGCGCGATGACTCGGCCCTGAACGCGCAATTTGCTGGCATGACCGCACTGGGTCGTAATGCGCGCCCGGATGACATCGGTTCTGTAGTCGCCGCATTGCTTGGCGAAGGTACCGGCTGGATTACCGGGCAACGCATAGAGGCGTCGGGGGGCCTGCTCCTCTGAGCCAACGGTAGCGGTAGCGGTAGCGGTGGAGATGGCAGATGCCTGCACTCTCCACTTGCGTGCAGCGTCAACGAATATATTTGTCAGCGGCTGGGCAGACGGTGGCTTACAGCGATGGTAGCTTAGTGAATACACCGCGCGTCTGCTCGTAGGCCTGCACAACAGGTAATGCCAACGCATACTTGTCGCGCATTATTGCTACAGAGGATCTGCGGCCCTATACATTCCCAATTTATCATTTTCGTGCATAGCAGTATTCTGTCTCACCAACTTTTAACAAGAATCCTGCCCAGATATTATCTCCGCGCGAAGCCACAACCTCATAAAACCAGGTTGCGCAACATTTATTCACGAACAACTAATGATCAAAAAGACCCGTTTGGACGCATTCAGAATGTGAGATCGTTACATAAGAGCCTCGCAATTAGGCTTCTCAGCCACTGTCTTCCATTCCTGAAAATCTCACCGTGGTTCTGGATCATAGGGCTATCCAACAAATGGAAGTTAATAATAGCTAAAGCTCTTCGTTAGATCTCCCTAGACCATCATAAGGACGGAGCTTATCAAGGGACCGATCTGAACCAAGAGACAGGCACCGCAAGGAAGCAAAGGCCAGTACAGGCGTCTAAGAATGTTGGCGCTGATTGAAAACTGACCCACCCTGCCGATTGAAAATTGACCCAGGACGGATTGCTGATTTCTGTCCCAGCAATTGTGGATAAGCTTAGCAGCAGTGTTCCGATTAAAGACGCATCAAGC
>NZ_JAUQOO010000032.1:0-41915 GCF_030580745.1 Pseudomonas serbiensis | reverse complement strand
TGATTACATCGAGATGTTCTACAACGCAAAACGCCGCCATGGTTTCAACAATCAGCTCTCACCGGTAGAGTTTGAAAAACGTTACACAATGAGCTTGCAAGGTGTCTAGAGAATCCGGGGCGATTCAGGTAGAGAGAACGGCCTAAGCATCAATTTCAAAAATCGGCCAGAAGAATCCGATTCCCTTGAAAAGTTGACTCAATACCGAACACTCAGAGAAGTGGAGACTTGAGAGAAAACTCAATCGAGGAGCTATCGGGAAATCCAGCTAACCACCTGATCATATTGGTGTCCCAGGGCAGGTTCGAACTGCCAACCTTCCCCTTAGGAGGGGGATGCTCTATCCAATTGAGCTACTGAGACACTGAGTTGCCAGCACACCGAACGGTGCCAGCGAGGACGGCGTGCATGTTAACGGCATGGAGGGATTTTGTCATGTCGTCATTGCCTTCGATAATCGTAGTCCACATCCCGGCGTAGAGCGCTTGCAGGGGCGGTCGTGCATTTTGCATTACCCCAAAAAGCCATCATTGCAAAACGCAATGTTTAATCGCTTTAAAACAATCACAAGCCATTGTTTTATAAGGATTTTTATTCAAAATAAATCTGGCATGCAGGCTGCATTATCAGTACCAGTGACGATACTCCACGCAAGGTACCTGAAAATGAACATGACTCTCTCAGTGTTGAATGCAGTAGCTCTGGTGGCTCTGGTGGCATTTCATTTTCAGGATACCCGCATTCACGATGACAAGATCGGCACGCAACCTCAATCCTATGAGCTGGTTCGCAAGGCCCCTCAATTGGCCATCATGAGTGACAGAAGCGTCAATGCAGCTACGCTGGGTCATGAGGTCAAGGAAGCCCCGCTGCCAAATCGTGCTGAAGAGCGTTGGATCTTCTGAGATCGTCACATAGCCCACCTTCACGAGAGAGTAGCCATGTCAAAACCCGCATTGTCATTCATGATCCTGGCACTGATGGCTGTTGCCACTGATCTTCTCCTCCCCGAGCAGGCGCATGCATTGAATTCCGCCTCCAAAATTGCCGCAGGGCTGTTTGTCAGCCTCTTCGTTGCGGCCATGGTCATCGGGCGTCGCTTCAAGTTCGATCCGGTTCTACGCTGACTGAATATCCGCTGATGGTTGTACTGGTCAACAGGGCTCAAGCCACTGCTGACTAGGTCATCGGCCTCTCAGCCTCCCCTCGCCTTCTCCCGCCATGACACGCCCGTCGGCATCTTTCGTATTCTTGTGAATAACCATCTACGCTGAAGACAGATAGCCATCATGGCAAAAAGTAGTCAGGCGTTCGTCGTGTCACCCGGATGGGCTGGAATTGGCAAGCTTTGCAAATCTGCTCGCAATTCTGATAATTGGTGCTGGCTAAACGCCTTTATCTGAGTCAATATTTGTCACAGAATTGACGCCAAGGATTCGACGTAATAGGGCATGATGCCGCGCCCTTTGGATAACTCGGTTGAACATTTGGCCAAAAGGACTGTCCTACATTGACAATCTTGCGGCCACTTGCGAAACCGCTCCCCCTGAACTAACCGGTTAAATATATGAGCCCTATGAAACAGGCTACTTATTCCAGCCGCACGGCTGACAAGTTCGTCGTTCGCCTACCAGACGGCATGCGTAATCGCGTGCAAGAGGTAGCCAAAAACCACCATCGCAGCATGAACTCGGAAATCATTGCTCGACTCGAACAGAGCCTGATTCAGGAAGGAGCTCTTGGTGATGAGCCAAGTCTGCGCCTTGATAGTCCTGAGCTGTCCCTGCACGAACGCGAGTTGCTGCAACGCTTTCGTCAACTCTCACACCGCCAGCAGAACGCTCTGGTGTCCCTGATTGCTCACGACACGGAACTTGCTTCAGAAGAGTCGTAAGAAATCAGTGAAAAAAAGCATTCAAGCCAGCGAAAGCTGGCTTTTTTTTGCCGTAGTCCTTTTCCCCAATACTTATAAGACTCTTTCTTATAATGTAGACATCTCAGCCAATGCTTTCCCTGGTCACGGCTCCTGAGGCGATGGTTTTCCCGTGCATCGCGATTATCAAGTCATGCGAGGAGCCACAAAATGCTCGGTAAAGCCTTCATCCCCCTGATGCTGGTTGCATCAATGAGCCAGGCTGCCCAGACCGTCAAGGTATTCAACTGGGAGGATTACCTCGCACCGGACACGCTGAAAAACTTCCAGAAAGACACCGGCATTGAAGCCACCTATGACACCTACGACGGCAACGATGCCCTGGACGAAAAGCTCAAGGCGAGAAACTCCGGTTACGACATTGTGGTGCCGTCGAGCCACTTCATGGCTGGCCAGATTCAGCGCGGGGACTTGAAGAAGCTGGACAAAAGCCAGCTATCAAACTGGAAAAACCTCAACCCGGTTCTGCTCAAGGCGCTCAGAAGCATCGACCCTGGCAACGAGCACGCCTTTCCCTATCTATGGGGGACCACCGGCATCGGCTATGACGCGGCCAAGGTCAAGGCTGTTCTGGGCAAGGATGCGCCACTCAATTCCTGGGACTTGATCTTCAAGCCCGAGAACATTAAAAAGCTGGCTGCATGCGGCGTAGCCTTTATCGACAGCGCCCCCAGCATAGTGCCCATTGCGCTCAACTATCTGAACCTGCCACCCCACAGCGAAAAAACCGAGGATTACACCAAGGCAAAAGCTGCCTTGCTGGCGATCCGACCCTACGTGCGCTATTTCAACTCGACCCAGTACATTACGGATCTGGCCAGTGGCAAGATCTGCGTCGCGGTCGGCTATTCAGGAGATGTCATGCTGGCGGAGCGCAACGCTCAGGAGGCAGGCAACGGCATCAAAATCGACTACGTAATCCCCAGGGAAGGCGCTCCGATGTGGTTTGACATGATCGCCATGCCCGCCGATGCACCTGACGAAAAAGCCGCCTACGTCTTTATGAACTACCTGCTCACGCCGAAGGTAATCGCGGGCATCTCCAACTACTTGCATTATGCGAACGGAAACGAGAAGTCCGAGGCACTGGTGGACGCAGCAGTACGCAACGACCCCAGAATCTACCCCGATGAGGAAACCCTTGGCACCCTGTTCGTCCAGCAAGCGACGCCTGCCGACATTGACGCGCTGAGGCTACGCACATGGAAGGAAGTCAAAGAAAGACAGTGACTACCTTTGCAGCCCCAAAACAAAAAACCGCCTGAACAGGCGGTTTTTTTATGGTGAAAGCGATCAAAGCAGAAAAATGGTTGCCAGCCCCAGGAAAATAAAGAAACCGCCACTGTCCGTCATCGCAGTAATCATGACGCTGGCACCCATGGCTGGATCGCGGCCAAGACGTGCAAGCGTCATAGGGATCAAGACCCCCATAAAAGCAGCCAGCAGCAGGTTGAGCGTCATTGCTGCCGTCATGACCACGCCCAGCGACCAACTGTCATAGAGCATATAGGCCACAACACCGATCACCCCGCCCCATATCAGACCATTGAGCAAAGCGACCGCCAGTTCCTTGCGCAGCAAGCGCGTGGTATTGCCGGTACTGACCTGGTCCAGCGCCATGGCGCGAACGATCATGGTAATGGTCTGGTTCCCGGAGTTGCCGCCGATACCGGCCACAATCGGCATCAGCGCCGCAAGAGCCACAAGCTTCTCGATCGAGCCCTCGAACAGGCCGATGACACGCGAAGCCAGGAACGCTGTAATCAGGTTGATCGCCAACCAGGCCCAGCGGTTACGCAGCGAGCGCCATACGGAAGCGAAGATATCTTCCTCTTCACGCAAACCCGCCATGTTGAGGACTTCGCTCTCGCTCTCCTCACGAATCAGGTCAACCATTTCGTCGATGGTCAAACGGCCAATCAGCTTGCCGCTCTTGTCGACCACCGGCGTGGAAATCAGGTCATAACGCTCGAAAGCCTGTGCGGCGTCGTAGGCATCGTCTTCCGGGTGGAAGCTGACAGGGTCGTCAGCCATGACTTCGCCGACCTGCTTGTCCGGATCATTGACCAGCAGACGCTTGATCGGGAGCACGCCCTTGAGCACGCCGTCGTAATCGACCACAAACAGTTTGTCGGTATGGCTCGGCAGCTCCTTCAAGCGCCGCAGGTAACGCAATACGACTTCCAGGCTGACATCCTCGCGGATCGTCACCATCTCGAAGTCCATCAGCGCACCGACCTGCTCCTCGTCGTAGGAGAGCGCAGAACGGACACGCTCACGCTGCTGGACGTCCAGCGCTTCCATCAGTTCGTGAACGACATCGCGAGGCAGTTCGGGAGCCAGGTCTGCGAGTTCGTCAGCGTCCATCTCCTTGGCCGCCGCCAGCAACTCGTGATCATCCATGTCGGCGATCAGGGTTTCCCGGACGGAATCGGACACTTCAAGGAGGATATCGCCGTCGCGCTCTGCCTTGACCAGTTGCCAGACGGTCAGGCGCTCCTCAAGAGGCAGTGCCTCGAGGATGTAAGCGACGTCCGCAGAGTGCAGGTCATCGAGCTTGCGTTGCAGCTCGACAAGGTTCTGACGATGAACGAGGTTTTCTACGCGATCCTGATTCTGACCTTCCTGGCGGTGGATCAGGTCTTCGACCACACGCTGACGCTGCAACAGATCGACCACTTGGGCAAGGCGATCCTGCAAGCTTTCCTGCGTTTTTTTAACTTCTATTTCAGTCATAGGCGAACTCCACTCCCAGCAGCGGAGCACGCCGGGAGGATCAATCAGTTGATTCTTGATTGGTGAAACGAGCTATTGAGTAACTACTGGGTAAGTCCATGGAGGTATTCCACAAGCCCCGGCGGGGCTGACGGGCGCAATGATACACCGCTTTGGGCGGATCGCACGCGAGAAAATTCAGGCTAGAACAGGCGCTTGCGAGACAAACCTGAATGTTTTGCGAACAGACAGGGTTACGACGTTACATTCAGCGAAGAAAACACGCTCGCCCATGGGAAAGACCACCACTAGGATGGCCTGGCACGTCATGGAGGACTCGGCAATGCGTATCACGCCCCGCATTTTCTTATGGAGCAACCTGCTCTGCCTGCCACTTTACACAGAAGCCAATACTGTTCAGCGATGTGAAGACCCGTCCGGAAGAATCCTCTTTACCACCCTGGGCTGCCCAGCCGGGCAAAACAGTCAGCCGCAAGAAGCCTTCAATGCGCCTCCGGGAAGCATCACGCCCCTTCTTCCTGGCGCAGACAGGCGAAACAATAAAGCCAGCAAGGAAATCGTGGTGGTAGGCCAGCAAGACGATGGCTGCGGTAATCGACTGAGCGCAGCACAGCGCCGGCAAGCCGTTATCAATCAGCGTACACCGCCGGGCATGACAAAGCGCGACGTTGAAAGCCTGCTGGGCCGCCCGGACAAGATCACAAACCGCAACGGAGAACTGCGCTACACCTACCAGTTGAAAAATGGTCGCAGCAACAATGTGACATTCGATGAGAATGGATGTGTGAAAGGAAAACGCTAGAAAGCAAAAAGCCCACATCTTTCGATGTGGGCTTTCTGGTGTATGGTGCACTCGACAGGATTCGAACCTGTGACCGCTCGGTTCGTAGCCGAGTACTCTATCCAGCTGAGCTACGAGTGCATTGGTATTTTTAGACCAGATCACCTCTGGTTGAAGCCGGTTATCTGGAAGTCTGTATTTAACTACATCAGACCAGTTAACCTTAAATGGTGCACTCGACAGGATTCGAACCTGTGACCGCTCGGTTCGTAGCCGAGTACTCTATCCAGCTGAGCTACGAGTGCATGTGTTGGTGCCGCGCATTATAGGTCGTTAAATCATTTTGTAAAGCACTTTTTCTAGTAATTTCAACAACTTACAGAAGAAGCCAGATTCAACGCACTACAGAAATAATGGCGGAGAACGGGGGATTCGAACCCCCGACACCCTTGTGAGGTGTACTCCCTTAGCAGGGGAGCGCCTTCGGCCACTCGGCCAGCTCTCCGCAACACGGGGCGTATAATAACCACCCTTTCCCCCGTTTGCAAACCAAAAATTCAATAAAAATTAATGGCTTGGTTCTTCGTCCTTCTCTTTCTTGATGCGCAGGTAAATTTCTTCACGATGCACAGCAACTTCCTTGGGCGCATTGACACCAATACGCACTTGATTACCCTTGACGCCGAGCACAGTCACTGTGATTTCACCATCACCAATGATCAGGCTTTCTGCGCACCGACGAGTCAAAATCAGCATACCTTTCTCCTTATGCATTTCAGGAACAACAGTCTGCAAAACCAGTAGGCACAAGCCTGCGACGAAAAAGCCACGAGCCAAGCCTGAGTATTGACTAACGCGAAGAAAAGAACAGTCTTTGCGTGCAGCACAGGAAAACGAAAGGCGCGGTCAAGCCGCGCCCGTCAATGGCAGATCACTCACCCTGCCGAGGAGCATCCAGCTCAAAGGCTGTGTGCAATGCGCGCACGGCCAGCTCCAGATACTTCTCTTCGATCACCACCGAGACCTTGATTTCCGAAGTGGAGATCATCTGGATGTTGATACCTTCCTTTGCCAGAGCCTCGAACATGCGGCTGGCAACACCTGCGTGGGAACGCATGCCGACGCCGACGATGGAAACCTTGGCAATCTTGGTATCACCGGAAACCTCACGAGCACCGATTTCGCGGGCGGTGGTTTCCAGGACCTGCAACGCCGACTGATAGTCGTTGCGATGGATCGTGAAGGTGAAATCGGTGGTGTTATCGTGCGCGACATTCTGCACGATCATGTCGACTTCGATGTTCGCAGCACTGATCGGGCCGAGAATCTTGAAGGCAACACCCGGCGTGTCTGGCACACCACGGATAGTCAGCTTGGCTTCATCGCGGTTGAAAGCGATGCCAGAAATGATCGGCTGTTCCATGGATTCCTCTTCATCAATGGTAATGAGGGTGCCCGGCCCCTCCTTGAAGCTGTGCAGAACGCGCAGCGGGACGTTGTATTTGCCTGCGAACTCTACCGCACGGATCTGCAGCACCTTGGAACCGAGGCTGGCCATTTCCAGCATCTCTTCGAAGGTGATCTTGTCCAGACGCTGAGCTTGCGAAACGACACGCGGATCGGTGGTATACACGCCATCCACGTCGGTGTAGATCTGGCACTCGTCGGCCTTCAAGGCAGCAGCCAGCGCCACGCCAGTGGTGTCGGAACCGCCACGACCGAGCGTGGTGATGTTGCCGTTCTCGTCGACACCCTGGAAACCGGCGACAACCACGACACGACCTGCCTTGAGGTCGGAGCGGATCTTCTGATCGTCGATCTGAAGGATACGCGCCTTGTTGTGGGCGCTGTCGGTCAGGATACGCACCTGATTACCGGTGTAGGACACCGCAGGCACGCCGCGCTTCATCAGCGCCATCGCCAGCAAGGCAATGGTGACCTGCTCGCCGGTGGACACGATCACATCCAGTTCACGAGGAACCGGCTGATCGCTGATCTGTTTGGCCAGTTCGATCAGGCGATTGGTTTCACCGCTCATGGCCGACAATACGACCACCAGATCATCGCCCGCTTCACGGAACTTCTTAACCTTGTCGGCTACCTGCTCGATGCGCTCTACAGAGCCAACAGAGGTGCCTCCAAATTTTTGTACGATCAAAGCCATCTCAAAGCCGCCTCAGAACCCGTTAAGGGCACCCATTAATTCTCAAATCCAAGTGCCGGGCCTGTCATGCACTGACAGGCCTGGAGGTTCGACTCAGATACCCTGCTCTACAAAAGGAACGGTCAGAGCCAGCGCTGCATCCAGAGCACCGGCATCGACACCACCACCTTGAGCCATGTCAGGACGCCCGCCACCTTTACCACCGACGGCAGCGGCCGCTTGTTTCATCAAATCACCGGCTTTGAGTTGGCCAGTCAGGTCCTTGGTCACGCCTGCAACCAAGACAACCTTGTCCTCATGAACACTGCCGAGCAGGATCACTGCGCGGCCGAGCTTGTTCTTCAACTGGTCGACCAGCGCCAACAGCGCCTTGCCATCCTGACCATCCAGGCGGGTAGCCAGAACCTTGACCCCTTTGACGTCCAGGGCAGCGGCAGACAGATCATCGCCCGCCGCGCTGGCAGCCTTGGCCTGCAACTGCTCCAGTTGTTTTTCCAGCTGACGGTTGCGCTCAAGCACAGCCGACAACTTGTCCAGCAGGTTGTCGCGATTCCCCTTGACCAGGGTCGCGGCTTCCTTGAGTTGATCTTCAGCCGAGTTCAGCCAGGCCAGTGCGGCTGCACCGGTCACAGCTTCGATACGGCGCACGCCTGCGGCCACGCCACCTTCGCTGACAATCTTGAACAGTGCGATATCACCGGTACGGTTGGCGTGAATACCGCCACACAGCTCAACGGAGAATTCACCGCCCATGCTCAGTACGCGCACGCTGTCGCCGTACTTCTCGCCGAACAGCGCCATGGCGCCCTTCTTCTTGGCGGTTTCGATATCGGTTTCTTCAGTGACGACCGGAGTGTTCTTGCGAACCTCAGCGTTGACGATATCTTCCAGAGCCCGCAGTTGCTCGGGCTTGATGGCCTCGAAATGGCTGAAGTCGAAGCGCAGACGCTGACTGTCGACCAGCGAGCCTTTCTGCTGGACATGCTCACCCAGCACCTGACGCAATGCAGCGTGCAGCAAGTGAGTGGCAGAGTGGTTCAGCGAAGTCGCAAGACGAACCTCGGCAGCAACCTGGGCTTCAAGCTGCACACCGACTTTCAGGCTGCCAGCGACAACAACGCCGTGGTGCAGGAATGCGCCGCCGGTCTTGGTGGTATCGCGAACATCGAAACGTACGGCCCCCGCCTGCAAGTAACCGCTGTCACCGATCTGACCACCCGATTCGGCATAGAACGGCGTGGTGTCGAGAATCACGACGCCCTCTTCGCCTTCGCTCAACTGCTCGACCGACTGACCGTCCTTATAAAGAGCAACGATCTGTGCTGCACCGCTGGTGGCGGTATAGCCGGTGAACTGGGTCGCGACATCAACCTTGACCAGGCTGTTGTAGTCCATGCCGAACGAACTGGCCGAACGGGCACGCTCACGCTGGGCTTCCATCTCGCGCTCGAAACCCGCCTCGTCGAGGGTCAGGTTACGTTCGCGGGCGATATCGCCCGTCAGGTCCATCGGGAAACCGTAGGTGTCGTAAAGCTTGAACACGATTTCGCCAGGCACAACAGTGCCCTTGAGCTCGGCCAGATCCTGTTCAAGGATTTTCAGGCCCTGCTCCAGAGTCTTGGCAAACTGTTCTTCTTCAGCCTTGAGCACACGCTCGATATGCGCCTGCTGCTGAGTCAGCTCAGGGAATGCAGTGCCCATCTCGGCAACCAGAGCGGCCACGATCTGATGGAAGAAGCTGCCCTTGGCACCCAGCTTGTTGCCATGGCGGCAGGCCCGACGAATGATGCGGCGCAATACATAGCCACGACCTTCGTTGGACGGCAGAACACCATCGGCAATCAGGAAACCGCAGGAGCGAATGTGATCCGCTACGACCTTGAGCGATGCCTGATTGTCGTTGCTGCAACCGATGGCCTTGGCCGAAGCGGCCAGCAGGCTCTGGAACAGGTCGATTTCATAGTTGGAATGCACGTGCTGCAGGACTGCGCTGACACGCTCAAGCCCCATACCGGTATCCACCGACGGTGCTGGCAACGGGTGCAGTACGCCATCGGCAGTACGGTTGAACTGCATGAAAACGTTGTTCCAGATTTCGATGTAACGGTCGCCGTCTTCTTCCGGCGAGCCTGGCGGGCCACCCCAGATTTCAGGGCCGTGATCGAAGAAAATCTCGGAGCAAGGGCCGCACGGGCCGGTATCGCCCATGGTCCAGAAGTTGTCGGACGCATAAGGCGCGCCTTTGTTGTCGCCGATACGGACCATGCGCTCGGCCGGAATGCCGATGTCCTTGGTCCAGATATCGTAGGCTTCGTCATCGGTGGCGTAGACCGTTACCCAGAGTTTTTCCTTGGGCAGGTTCAGCCACTTTTCAGAAGTGAGGAAGGTCCAGGCGTAAGTGATCGCATCGCGCTTGAAATAGTCACCGAAGCTGAAGTTGCCCAGCATCTCGAAGAAAGTATGGTGACGAGCGGTGTAGCCGACGTTTTCCAGATCGTTGTGCTTGCCACCGGCACGCACGCATTTCTGGCTGGTGACAGCGCGGGTATAGGCACGCTTTTCCTGGCCCAGGAAGCAATCCTTGAACTGGTTCATACCTGCGTTGGTGAACAGCAGGGTTGGGTCATTGCCCGGAATCAAGGAGCTGGAGGCGACACGTGTGTGGCCTTGCTCTTCGAAGAAGCCAAGGAAGGCTTCACGGATTTCTGCGCTTTTCATAGGTTCTTCCACGGAGACTGCGGCCAGAAGCAGTGCATGACGCCAAAATGACGTAGCAACGGCAAAGGGCCGCATTATATAGGCGTTGCGTCCTCGGTACAGCGTGTTTGTACGATAGAAACCAGTAACTGGACTATCGGCATCTTATATGCGTGAAAACTCGGCGAATACTGCAATGACCCGTTCAAGCTGAGCACGGGATACATCAAGGTGAGTAACCATGCGCAGGCGTGGCGCAGCGCTGAGCTTGATGTCGCGCTCGGCACAGAATGCCTTGAGCGAATGAGCACGCTCACCCATCTGCACATACACCATGTTGGTCTGCACAGGCTCGACCTCATACCCCAGCTCGCTCAAGCCCGCGGCCAGAAATGCCGCATTGGCATGGTCCTCGGCCAGGCGTTCGACCTGATGATCAAGCGCATACAAGCCGGCAGCCGCCAGAATCCCGGCCTGACGCATGCCGCCACCGACCATCTTGCGCAGGCGACGAGCCTTGGCGATCAGTTCCGGTGAACCGCACAGCACAGACCCCACTGGTGCGCCAAGCCCCTTGGACAGACACACCGACACCGAATCGAAGTAGCCAGCAATTTCACGGGCATCGACGCCAAGCCTGACCGCTGCGTTATATAAACGCGCACCGTCCAGATGCAGGGCCAGACCGTGCTCTTCGGTGAACTTGCGGGCAGCTGCCAGATAGCTCAATGGCAACACCTTGCCCTGCATGGTGTTTTCCAGAGCCAGCAGACGTGTGCGGGCAAAATGAAAATCATCGGGCTTGATGCTTGCCAGCACCTGATTCAGGTCCAGCGAACCATCGGCCTGGACTTCCAGCGGCTGAGGCTGGATCGAACCCAATACCGCCGCTCCGCCACCTTCATATTTATAGGTGTGAGCCTGCTGGCCGACGATGTATTCATCACCACGCTCACAATGCGCCATCAAGGCCAACAGGTTGCTCATCGTCCCCGTGGGCACAAACAGAGCCTCAGCAAAACCCAGGCGCTTCGCCAGTGTGGCTTCAAGAAGATTGACTGTGGGGTCCTCACCGTAGACGTCATCCCCGACGGGGGCATGCGCCATAGCGTCAAGCATGCCAGCGGTTGGCTGGGTCACAGTGTCACTACGCAGATCGATAACAGTCACGAAAACGCTCCCTGAAAACTCGAAGGCCGATAATGCAGGCAACCTCAAGGTTGCAACAAGGCATTACTGAGGTTTGACATGATAATCAAGGTCCCAGGCCGACGGCACTCCAATCCTCTTATAAGCAAAAGGTAGGGACACCGTACGAAAGTGTCCATGCATGATGGAAAAAACTGTGATAAAAATCCCGCCCCGACAACAGACAATGTCGGTAACGTTCTCAGGGCGGGGTGTAATTCCCCACCGGCGGTAATGGCGCGCAATGCGTCTAGCCCGCGAGCGCTTGGCGGGATTCAGGCTTGAACTGAAGCTCTTCAAGGTCAGCAGACCCGGTGTGATTCCGGGGCCGACGGTCATAGTCCGGATGAAGAGAGAACGGGATAGCGTCCACAGGACCGTCTGCAAAACCTCTGCATGAACTACAAGGTTCATGAGGTTTTCTTACGTAACCTGCATCCCTTTCGATCCAATGCCCTGTTTTTTTCATAAACAGGAGTCAGAACACGTGCAACCTACTGCAATCGACAGCAAAAGCAAAAACCACTCGAACGAGCGCATTGCCTTTATCCAGGCCTGCTGGCACAAGGATATTGTCGACCAGAGCCGCAAAGGCTTCGTCGCTGAAATGGCCAACCATGGCTACACCGAGAGTGATATCGATTTCTTTGAAGTCGGCGGCGCCTTTGAAATTCCCCTGCATGCAAAACTGCTGGCCAACACTGGCCGCTATGCAGGCATCATCGCTGCCGGTCTGGTGGTGGATGGCGGTATCTATCGTCACGAGTTCGTGGCGCAATCAGTGGTCAGCGCACTGATGCAGGTTCAACTGGAAACCGAAGTGCCGGTTTTCTCGGTGGTCCTGACCCCTCACCATTTCCATGCAGGCGAAGAGCATCACAAGTTCTTCTTCGAGCATTTCGTACACAAGGGTGAGGAAGCGGCCAAGACCTGTGCCGATACCCTGAACAAGGTTCGCGCACTGCGCCGTCTTGAGCCGCTGCAGAAAGCCGCCAGCTGATTTTCGCGAATAAATTCGCTCCTACACCGGTCCAGTAGGAGCGAATTCATTCGCGAAGAAGCCGATAAAGTTACACCGCCGGGACGATCAGAATCCCGGCGCGTAAACCATTCCCCACTTTCGGATTGGGAAAGATGATCCGCGCCCCTTCCTCCTCCACCACCCAGCGCGAGCCACCCGCGTCTTCGGCAAGCACATAGCCTTTTTCCAGCGGCGCAAAATTTTGCACATCGTCAGGCAGGTTGAGGGTGAATGCATCACTGCGCTTGATGATCTCCCGCGCCACGCTGAATAGCTGCAAGCCCTCCAGGTCATCGCTCGACTCAGGTTCGACACCTTCGATCATCTGCTCCAGAACCTTGCGCAGAGGCGTGAGGTTAACCTGCTGGTTATGACCAAATGGCCGGGCCTTGCCCAGTTCCAGCGTGAAAGACTCGGCTCCGAGCTGATCATAGGTATAGGCACTGAATACGATGGAAGGCTTGTTCTGCAGCAGTACCGCGCTCATGCCGGCAGTGCGCAGGCGCGCCAGTTCACGGCGGGAATGCTGGCGTCCTTCTTTCCAGGGATACAGGGCAAACTGCTCGATCGTCGAGCCGCGAATGGCCGTGTGCAGGTCGTAATGCAAGCGATAGCGGTCCGGCACACTGAAAAAGCTGGCCGCCAGACGCTCCAGCTCACAGGCACGCATGGCCTCCGAACCGCCACTTTGCTCATGACGGCCGTTGAACAGCCGGTTGACGTCCTGCTCGACATAACGCGCGCCACGTCGCATGGCCTCGGGGTTGCCGAACAGGAACAGAATACGGGCACGCGGCTTGAGGTCGCCGCGTGCAATGCTGCGGATCAATTCGTCCAGCAGCTCGATGGGCGCTGTTTCGTTGCCATGGATACCGGCAGACAACAGCAAGTCAGTGCCGTTGTCCAGGTCCTGAGGCGCACGCACTTCCAGCGCACCTTCGCCCAGCCAGCGCATACGCACGCCGCCGACGGTCAGTTGAGTCTTTTCCGTGGGCTCGCGCCCGGCCAGAGTCAGTTCAAGCAGTTTACCGAGGGCGAGCATAGGCAGGCTCCTGATCAGTGATTGCAGTCCGGGCCGTGTACGTGACCGTCTTCTTCAGCGTCACTCGGATCAGCCGGCTCCATTTCCAGTTGCAGGCTGACCAGGTTGGTGGCCAGAGGGCGCAGCAGGAGGTTAGCGTATTCGGCATCGCCTTCTTCAACGTCGACACCAATCAGCAGTTGGCCACGGCCGTCTTGCTGAATCCACAGCTCTTTACCCTGCCAGAGGACGGCTACGCGGGTGCAGGAAGTTTCCAGCTGGGTGCCATCGGTGTCTTCAAGGATCAGTTGCAGGGCGTCGCTCATGTTCGGGATTCTCTATAGAGATGGAAATCACGCGCAGGGCATCAGTGCCTGCGCGTCAGAACTTTCAAACCAGTTGAAAGGGGTAAACGCTGCCCAGTTTAAGGATTTGCGTGAGCTCATCCAATGCTGTGCGGCATTCAGTCAACAATTGTGGGTCAGCCAGATCGCTTTCGCTCATGCGATCACGGTAGTGCTTGTCGACCCATCGGGTCAGGGTTTCGTATAACGGCACAGTCATGATGACGCCAGGGTTGACCGCCGCCAGCTCGGTTTCGTTAAGGGCCACACGCAAGCGCAGGCACGCTGGCCCCCCACCGTTCTGCATGCTTTGCTTGAGGTCGAAGACCTTCACTTCCCGGATCGGGCCGCCATCGGCAAGCAGTCGCTGCAAGTAATTCCAGACGCGCAGATTGGCCTGGCACTCCTGAGGCACGATCAACAGCATCGAACCATCGGCGCGGGACAAGAGCTGGCTGTTGAACAGGTAGGAACGCACGGCGTCCTCGACCGACACTTCGTCTCGCGGCACGCAGATCGCCTGAAACAGGCCACCGGTACGGCTGAGCTTGTCGTGCAGTTCGTTCAGCATCGATTCGGTATTGAGAAACGCATCCTCGTGATGGAACAGCACTTCGCCATTGCCCACCGCGATGACGTCGTTATGAAACACGCCCTGATCGATCACGGCCGGGTTCTGCTGACCGTAGACCACGCCGCTATCACTCAGGCCGTGCAGCCGGGCCACAGCCCTGGACGCTTCAAGGGTCTGCCTGGCCGGGTATTTCTGCGGCGCAGGGTAGCGCGTGTCAAAAGCACTGCGCCCGAACACGAAAAACTCCACCCCCGCCTTGCCATAATCCCGGCAGAAGCGCGTATGGTTAGCCGCACCTTCATCGCCAAACTGTGCAACCGCTGGCAGCGCAGCATGATGGGCAAAATGGTGCTCGTTGGCGAACATCGCGCTCAGCACACGGCTGGTGGTCGGATGCTCGATGCTGCGGTGATATTTGCAGTTCAGGTTGGCGGCCGTGAAATGCACGCGGCCATCGGCGGTGTCGGCACTCGGGCTGACAGTCGCGGCATTGGCGACCCACATGCTCGATGCCGAACAACTGGCGACCAGCAGCGGCATATCATCCTTTGCAGCCTGCTCGATCACCTGAGCATCGCTGCCACTGAAACCCAGTTGACGCAGGCCCGCCACATCAGGACGCTCCTGGGGTGCAAGTACACCCTGGGTAAATCCCATGTCCATCAGCGCCTTCATTTTCGCCAGCCCCTGCAATGCCGCTTCGCGAGGGTTGGAGCACTGCTGGCTATTGCGCTGAGAAGCCACATTACCGTAGGACAGACCGCCGTAGTTGTGAGTAGGCCCAACCAGACCGTCAAAATTGACTTCACAGGATTTCATCGGCAAGGCTCCGTAGATCTGTTTTTATAGGTGCATCTTTGTGCAGTGCTGCTATCAATCAAGCTTGACGCCCGGTGTCAGCGCTGCGGGCAAGGTCAACGCCCCAGCCTCCAGCGACGCTACCGGATAAGCGCAATAATCCGCGGCGTAATAGGCGCTGGCCCGATGATTGCCCGAAGCCCCGACACCACCGAAAGGCGCACTGCTCGCCGCCCCGGTCAGTTGCTTGTTCCAGTTGACGATACCGGCGCGGCTTTGCAGCCAGAACTGCTTGTAACGCGCTTCGGAGTCCGACAGCAGGCCTGCGGCCAGACCATATTGCGTGTCGTTGGCTTCAGCGATGGCGGCATCGAAATCGACGTAGCGAATCACCTGCAACAACGGGCCGAACAGTTCCTCGTCAGGACGTTCGCTGACAGCGCTCACATCGAGAATACCCGGCGTGAGCAAGGCGGCCTGATCCTGCGGCCGGGTCATTTCCAGCAACGCAACTGCGCCTTTGGCCAGCAGATCCGCCTGAGCGGCAAGCAATGCAGAAGCCGCTTCCAGAGAAATCACCGACCCCATGAACGGCGCAGGCTGCCGGTCGAACGCTCCGACTTCAAGGGTTGCAGTCACTGCCACCAGCCGAGCCAGGAATGCATCGCCCCAGGCACCTTGCGGCACCAGCAAGCGACGGGCGCAGGTACAGCGCTGGCCAGCCGAAATGAAGGCCGATTGAATCACGGTGTACACCGCGGCATCGACATCCTGAACCTGATCGACCACCAGCGGGTTATTGCCACCCATCTCCAGTGCCAGAATCTTGTCCGGACGCCCGGCGAATTGCTGATGCAAGGCATTGCCGGTACGGCTGGAGCCGGTAAAGAACAGGCCGTCGATCCCCGGATTGGCCGCCAGAGCAATACCCGTCTCGCGCCCGCCTTGCAGGAGATTCAATACACCAGCGGGCAAGCCGGCTTCGATCCAGCACCTGACCGTCAACTCGGCAACCTTTGGCGTCAGCTCACTGGGTTTGAACAGCACCGTGTTGCCCGCCAGCAGTGCAGGCACGATATGCCCATTGGGTAAATGGCCGGGGAAATTGTAAGGGCCAAAGACCGCCACCACGCCATGAGGCTTGTGGCGCAACACCGCTGTGGCATCGCCCAGCGGACCACTCTTTTCGCCGGTTCGCTCACGGTAGCTCTGCACCGAGATGGCAATCTTGTTGACCATGCTGGTCACTTCGGTAGCCGACTCCCAGAGCGGCTTGCCGGTTTCCTCACCAATGCAATGCGAAAGTTCGTCCGCATGATTCTTGAGGCTGGCGGAAAACGCTTCCAGCACCGAAATACGATCTTCCAGCGAGCGCGAAGCCCAGTCCGCAAAAGCCTGACGCGCCGCCTGCACGGCCGTCTCGACCTGAGCGGCACTTGCACTCTGACCGGACCACAGCACTTGCTGGGACACCGGGTTCAACGAATCGAATGCTTCGCCCTGCCCGGCCTGCCAGGCACCTGCGATATACAGCGTGCTCATCAAACGCCCTCCCGCACCGCAGACAAAGGCACCGCACGCACATTGTCGCCCGGGCTCATGCGCAGACGCCGGGCCGTCAGCGGGTCGACCACCAGCGCACCGGCCGCCATGCGAGCCTGCCCGATGGTAATCCGGCCCTCTTCGCGCTTGCGGTTATAGATCAGGAATTTCGGCGCATCATCACCGGGCGTACCGATGGCCAGCACCAGTGTCTGGCTGTCACGCACGGCACGGATCCTGGTGGTTTCACACTCGATGGCAGGGCCTGCATCGAAGATGTCGACATAACCCTGATAGTTGAACCCCTCGCTCTTGAGCATCGTCAGAGCGGGTTCGGTGTCAGCATGAACACGGCCAATGACACTGCGCGCATCTTGCGAAAGAAAACAGGTGTACAGCGGAAACTTGGGCATCAATTCAGCGATGAAAGCCTTGTTGCCAACACCGGTCAGGTAATCGGCCTGGCTGAACTCCATCTTGAAGAAGTGTCGCCCCAGACTTTCCCAGAACGGGGAACGCCCGTTCTCATCGGACATGCCGCGCATCTCGGCGATGATCTTGTTGCCGAACAGTTTCGGGAACTCGGCAATGAACAGCATGCGCGCCTTGGACAGCAGGCGGCCATTGAGACCGGTGCGCGAATCACTGTGCAGGAACAGCGAGCACAGTTCGGAGTTGCCCGTCAGGTCGTTGGCCAGGAACAGGGTCGGAATCTCACGATAGATATTGAGTTCCTGAGAGGCACTGACTGTCAGCCCGACGCGGTAGTTGTACCAGGGCTCGCGCAATCCCACGGCGCCGGCAATGGCAGAAATCCCGATCACACGCCCGTCATCGTCTTCGAGCACGAACAGGTAATCGGCATCGGCACGCTCGGCTTCGCCACGAAAGGACTTCTCTGCCCAACCTACCCGATGCGCCAGGCGCTGCTCATTGGCAGGCAATGTCGTCAGGCCTGCGCCAGTGCTGCGCGCCAACTCGATCAGTGCGGGCAGGTCACTGCTGCGTACGGGGCGAACGATCATGTTATCTCCTCGACCGGGCTCTCATGGAGCCCGGAAAACTGGCTAATCTGCTGGATCGAAATCAGACTGCGACAAGGCGCACGCTGGCACCTTCGCCGACACCCAGAGCCTCGGCGGCCTTCAGGCTCAACACCACCGGGCGACCGGGTGCCCAGTCCAGCTCCAGCAAGGTTGCGCGGTAATCCTGCAACAGCCCATTGGTCACCAGATACAGGCGCCCGCCTTTTCCGGCATCGTCCGTTGCGCCGGTGTCGATCTTGACCGGCACCAGACGGCTCTGGGCAATCGAACGAATACCCGATACCCGAGCGTGCAAGGTCGGGCCTCCGTCGAAAATATCGATGTAATGATCTGTCTCGAAGCCTTCGCGCATCAGGATGTCGAAGGTGATCTGGGCACGAGGATGTACTTGCCCCATGGCCTCCTGAGCGGCGTCGGTCAGGAGCGGAACATAGATCGGATAATGCGGCATCAGTTCGGCCAGGAAGGTCCGGCTTTTCAGGCCACACAAGCGTTCGGCCTCGGCGTAGTTCAGGTCGAAGAAGTTGCGGCCGATGGCATCCCAGAACGGTGAATCGCCGTTCTCGTCGCTGTAGCCCACGATCTCGGTCACCACCGAATCGGCGAAACGCTCGGGGTGGCTGGCGACAAACAGCAAGCGGCCGCGGGAATTGAGCTCCGACCAGGCCGTGCCCACCAGTTCGGGGATCACATAGAAGCTGGTCAGCAGGCTGTTGCCGGTCAGGTCATGGCACTGGGACAGGACGTGGATCTTGTTATGGATCTTCAGCTCGCGGGAGGCATGCACGAATGTCTCGTTACGAAAGCTGTAGAACGGCTCGGAGTAACCCGCGGAAGCGACGATGCCGGAACAACCCACCAGACGACCGTTCTCGCTGTCTTCAAGCACAAAGAAGTAGGTTTCTTCGCCATTGAAACTGACTTCAGCCGCGAACGATGCTTCCGAAGCGCTGATCTTGTCGCCCAGGCGACCAGCATCGTCAGGCAGGGACGTCACACCAATCGGACTGTCGGCGGCGAGGCGCTGGACTTCTGCCAGGTCAGCCATTTGCGCGGGGCGCATCACCAGCATGGTGCCACTCCTTACCAGATCACAGGCCGGAAACACCGGCACTAAAAAGAGCACCGAGCAGCCTGAAAGCCGCCCGGCACAGGAAAAATGTCCGGCGCCCGCCACAAGGCGAACACCGGAAGGTCAAGCGATGAATCAGGCTGTCAGTTTGGCGATGGCGCGCTCGAAGCGGTTCAGGCCTTCTTCGATGTCGGCATCTTCGATAACCAGACTTGGCGCGAAGCGAACCACGTCCGGGCCGGCTTGCAGGATCATCAGGTTCTCGGTTTCTGCCGCGTTGAAGATGTCCTTGGCCTTGCCTTTCCAGGCATCGGACAGCACGCAACCGATCAGCAGGCCAAGGCCGCGCACTTCAGTGAACACGCCATATTGCTGGCCGATCGCTTCCAGACGGGTCTTGAACTTCTGATGCTTGCTTTCTACGCCCTTCAATACCTCAGGGGTATTGACGACATCGATCACCGCCTCGCCTACCGCACAAGCCAGCGGGTTGCCGCCGTAGGTCGTGCCGTGTACGCCAACGGCAAAGTGCTTGGCCAGTTTCTCGGTGGTCAGCATTGCCGCCAGAGGGAAACCGCCACCAATGCTCTTGGCACTGGAAAGGATGTCCGGGGTCACGCCGTAATGCATGTAGGCAAACAGATGGCCGCTACGGCCCATGCCGCTCTGCACTTCATCGAAGATCAGCAATGCATTGTGCTCGTCGCACAGCTTGCGAGCGCCTTGCAGATATTCAAGCTCGGCAGGCAAGACACCGCCCTCGCCCTGGATCGGCTCCAGAACCACGGCGCAGGTCTTGTCGGTCACGGCGGCTTTCAGTGCTTCCAGATCGTTGTATGGCACATGGCTGATACCCGTGATCTTCGGCCCGAAACCATCGGAGTACTTGGGCTGGCCACCGACGCTTACGGTAAACAGGGTGCGGCCGTGGAAGCTGTTCAGGGCCGCGATGATTTCGTACTTTTCCGGGCCATGAAGGTCGTGGGCAACGCGACGCGCCAGTTTGAAGGCCGCTTCGTTGGCCTCGGCACCGGAGTTACAGAAGAACACGCGCTCGGCGAAGGTCGAGTCCACCAGTTTGCGGGCCAGACGCAAGGTCGGCTCGTTGGTGAAGACGTTGGAGACATGCCACAGATTGTTGGCCTGCTCAGTCAATGCACCGACCAGCGCCGGATGGCAATGGCCCAGTACGTTGACGGCAATCCCGCCGGAGAAATCCACCAGCTCACGCCCGGCCTGATCCCAGACCCGGGAGCCCGCGCCACGCACGGGGATGAACCCGGCCGGTGCATAGTTGGGGACCATCACCTGGTCGAAATCGGCGCGTTGCACCGCAGCTTGCTCAACGGACATCGGAGTCTCCTGAAGAGGAACGCCTGCCTGAAACCGGCAAGCGATGGGAAGATTGTAAGGATTGATTTCTGTTCGGCCTTGTCGCCAGGCGACATCTTGTTACAGCGCAAAACCGGTTTTTTTCAGAGTTTTCGGCAATGCGACATATTGCGTCACAAAGGCGCAGTTTATCTGCTTTCGCGAATGAATTCGCTCCTACACCTCGCAGGAGCGAATTCATTCGCGAAGCCCATCAACCACGCTCGGCTGGAACGGAAGATAGCTCGAAAGGGCTGTTGCTGCGGCGCTGGTTGCGGTCTTCACGCGGGGTGGCGCCGAAGAAATTGCGGTAGGCGCTGGAGAAGTGCGGGCCGGAGGAGAAGCCGCAGGACAGGCCGATCTGGATGATCGATTTGCTGGTCTGCATCAGCATCTGCCGCGCCTTGTTGAGACGCAGCTCCAGGTAATACTGACTTGGCACGCGATTGAGGTACTGCTTGAAGATCCGCTCCAGTTGCCGACGCGACACGCAGACATGCTGGGCGATTTCATCGGTGGTCAGCGGCTCTTCGATATTGGCCTCCATCAACAGGACCGCCTGGGTCAGCTTCGGATGGCTGGAGCCCAGGCGATTCTGCAACGGGATGCGCTGGCGCTCGCCGCCTTCGCGAATGCGCTCGACCACCAGCTCTTCGGAGACGGCACCGGCCAGTTCCGCGCCATGATCACGGGACAGGACCGCCAGCAACAGATCCAGCACCGACATACCGCCACAGGCGGTCAGCCGGTCACGATCCCAGTCAAACAAGTGACTGGTAGCAATGACTTTGGGGAAGCGTTCGCTGAAATCATCCTGCCAGCGCCAGTGCACGGCGGCCCGATAACCATCGAGCAAGCCAAGCTGTGCCAGCGGATACACGCCAGCAGAAAGCCCACCAATCGCACACCCGGCACGCACCACTTGCTTGAGGGCACTGGCCAGAGCTGCCGACATCGGAGCGGGCGGCTCGTCCGCCAGCAGGAACAGCTTCTGAAACCCGTCGATGCGACCGGTCCACGGCTCACCCGGCAATTGCCATTCACCCGCGACAGCAGGTTCGTCGGCAACCTCGGCCTGGAGGAATGACAATTCATAGACCACGTCAGGGTGAACGCTCTGGGCAACACGCAAGGCTTCCTCAGCCAACGCCAGGGTCAAGGCTTTGGTGCCGGGCCAGACAAGGAAACCTATTCGATGGGCAGTCATTGGGACATCCGATACGTATCGCCTCAAGGGCTGAACCTCAACAGGCTCGCTCTGGAGTGGCCAGGTCATGTTGCGTGGTGCGCAGCATGCCCTGTTCTGTTGTAAAAGACATCGCCGAAGCGACGCCGATGATTACTTGAGGCTGCCCGAGAGGAACTGTTGCAAACGCTCGGACTGCGGATTGACCAGCACCTCTCGCGGGTCTCCCCGCTCCAGCACCACACCCTGGTGCAGGAAAATCAGCTGGTTCGACACCTCACGGGCAAAACCCATTTCGTGAGTGACCACCACCATGGTCCGGCCCTCCTGAGCCAGCCCCTGCATGACCTTGAGCACGTCGCCGACCAGCTCCGGGTCCAGCGCAGAGGTCGGTTCATCGAACAGCATGACCTCCGGCTCCATGGCCAAGGCACGGGCTATCGCCACTCGCTGCTGCTCGCCACCGGACATATGACCCGGATAGGCATCCTTGCGATGGGCTACGCCCACCTTGGCCAGATAATGCTCGGCCTTTTCCAGCGCTTCCTTTTTCGGCACGCCCAGCACATGCACCGGCGCTTCGATGATGTTCTGCAAGGCCGTCATGTGCGACCACAGGTTGAAGTGCTGAAACACCATGGACAGACGCGAACGCATGCGCTGCAACTGCTTGGGGTCGGCCGCCTTCAGGCCGCCTTCCTTGTTCGGCACCAGCTTGAGTTCTTCGTTGTTGAGCAGGATCTTGCCGGCATGGGGTTGTTCAAGCAGATTGATGCAACGCAGAAATGTGCTTTTACCCGAGCCGCTGGAGCCGATGATACTGATGACATCGCCTGCCTTGGCTGTCAGGGAAACTCCCTTGATCACTTCATGACTGCCATAACGCTTGTGCAGGTCCTGGACTTCCAGTTTGTTCATGCTTTCGATTCTCACAAGACAGTCAGTCACTGAGCAGACGCCCGTGACGCAGCGCAGTACGCCCCGCCACTTTGGCCAGCCAGAAACCCGGTTGAGCATAGCGAAGCCGCTCGATGGCGAATAACACACCGGCAGTATTCGCACAGATGGTGCTGACCCGATCGGATAACGGATCGATGACTTCAAACAAGGGCTCGCCGACCTCGACCCAGCTCCCGGCAGCGCGCAGGAACGTCACCACGCCGGGATGAGGTGTATAGAGCAATTCGGTGCCCTCGAACGGCATGCCTTCGCAGGCCTCTCGATCGGGTTTCGGCCAGTCGCCGCTGATAAAGCCCTGCTCGGCCAGAAACGCCAGAATGCCTTCGGCATGAGCTTCGGCCTCGGCCTTGCCGGTATCGGCCTGACCGCCCAGTTCGATGGTCGTCGCCAGACAGGCCAGGGGAATCTGTGCCTCGGGGAAAATTCGCGAAAGGCGCAACCACGGCAACGAACAGGCTTCATCGAAGGAACTGCCGCCCGAGTCTTCAGCCAGCAGCGCGACCTTCACATCCAGATGCGCCGACAGTGAACGCCACTGCGGCCAGTGTTGCGGCAAGGCATACATGTGCAGCGCCGCATCGGCATCGCAATGCAGATCGAGCACCACATCGGCGGTGCAGGCATGACCGAGCAGCACACGCTGCATGCCTTGCAACTCGCTTTGCGGCGCAGGCAGACGCTCAAGCGCAACGGTCATGGCCTGACGAATCAGTTGAATATTGGCGCGGGGATCGTCACCCAACTGGCCTTCAAGCAACTCGGCGACTGGCTCGCTCAGTTCGGTGAAATCGCGGTTGAAGTTCTTGCCGCTGCCAAACTCGAAGCGCCCTTGATGCGCGCCCTGCAGCAGTTGCCCAAGCCCCAGCGGATTGGCCACCGGCACCAGTTCAATGACGCCCTTGAGCGCGCCCTGCTCTTCAAGCTGACCGAGGCGCTTTTTCAGCTCCCAGGCCGTACGCATACCCGGCAATTCATCGGCGTGCAGGCTGGCCTGGATATAGGCCTTGCGTTCGCCGCTGCCGAAGCGGAAGACACTCAGTTGACGCTCGGTGCCGAGGCTGCCCCACGGCAATACATGATCGGTTCTTTGCATGTCAGACCTTCCGTGGGGCCAGGTAACCCAGCCAGCGACGTTCAGCTATCTTGAACAGCCGCACCAGAATGAATGTCAGGCACAAATAGAAAACGCCTGCGGTTATATAAGCCTCGAAAGGCAGGTAGTACTGAGCATTGACCGTGCGCGCCGCGCCCGTGATGTCGATGAGAGTCACGATGGAGGCCAGACTGGTGGTCTGCAGCATCATGATGACTTCATTGCTGTATTGCGGCAGCGCCCGGCGCAGTGCGGAAGGCAGCAGAATGCGGCGATACATCTTGAGCGGCGACATGCCCACAGCCCTGGCCGCTTCGATCTCGCCAGCCGGTGTTGCCTTGAGACTGCCAGCAATGATCTCGGCCGTGTAGGCGCTGGTATTGATCGCAAACGCCAGACAGGCGCAGAAGCTGGCACTGGACAGCAGCGGCCACATGACGCTTTCACGCACTGCCTCGAACTGGGCCAGCCCGTAATAGATCAGGAACAACTGCACCAGCATAGGCGTGCCACGAATCACGTAGGTATACAGCCATGCCGGCAGATTGACCCAGCGACGCTTTGAGACCCGCATCAAGCCCAGCGGCAAGGCCACGAGCAAACCGAAAGCCAAGGAAATACCGAGTAGTTTCAGGGTTACCAGCAAGCCGCCAAAGTACAGCGGCAGGCTTTCCCAGACGACGTTGTAGTCGAAGATCATAGGTCAGCCGCCTTTACGCCCACGGAGTAGCGTTTTTCCAGATAACGCAAGGCGAGCAGCGAAACACTGGTAATCACCAGATACATCGCAGCTACCGCCAGGAAAAAGGTAAAAGGCTCGCGGGTGGCATCTGCCGCCTGCTTGGCCTTGAACATCATGTCTTGCAGGCCGACCACGGAAATCAGCGCGGTCGCCTTGGTGAGTACCAGCCAGTTATTGGTAAAACCGGGAATCGCGAGGCGAATCATCTGCGGCACCAGTATCCGGAAAAACACCTTGAGACGGCTCATGCCATACGCCATGCCAGCCTCGGCCTGCCCCTTGGGAATGGCCATGAAGGCACCGCGAAAGGTTTCGGAAAGGTAGGCACCGAAGATGAACCCCAGCGTACCGATCCCGGCCAGCAAAGGGTTGAGGTCGATATAGTCGTCGAAGCCCAGCAGGGGCGCGACCCGGTTGAGCAGGTCCTGACCGCCGTAGAAGATCAGGAGAATCAGGACCAGATCGGGAATGCCGCGAACCACCGTGCAATAAAGATCCCCCAACCACGCCAGCCAGCGCAGCGGCGACAGACGCAGCGCCACGCCAATCAGACCGAGAACGATTGCCAGGGCCATCGATGACAGGGCCAACTGCAAGGTCAGCCAGGCACCTTCGAGGATTACAGCCCCGTAGCCTTTCAACATGTGTGTGCGGTCCTCAAGCATGGGTATAAAAAATGGCGCAATCCAGGCTGCCCTGTTTGCGCCATCCAGATCAGGAACCTGACGTTACTTGCCGTAGATATCGAAATCGAAGTACTTGTCCTGGATTGCCTTGTACTTGCCGTTGGCACGAATCGCAGCGATGGCAGCGTTGATCCGGTCCAGGTTGGCCTTGTCGCCCTTACGAACGGCGATGCCAATGCCTTCACCGAAGTATTTCGGATCGGTGAACGAAGGCCCGGCGAAAGCATAGCCCTTGCCAGCGTCGGTTTTCAGGAAGCCGTCCTGCAACAGAGTCGCATCAGCAACGGTGCCGTCCAGACGACCAGCGGTGATATCCAGGTAGATTTCGTTCTGGGAACCGTAAGGCGTGACTTCCACACCCAGCGGTGCCAGGGCTTCACGGGCAAAACGCTCATGGATCGAGCCACGTTGCACACCGATTTTCTTGCCCTTGAGTTCAGCGAGGCTGTCGCTGACCGCGGTGCCTTCCTTCATCACCAGACGAGCCGGGGAATTGTAGTACTTGCCGGTGAAGTCCACGGACTTCTTGCGATCGTCCGTGATGGACATCGAAGACAGGATTGCGTCGATCTTGCGCACCTTGAGTGCCGGGATCAGGCCGTCGAACTCCTGCTCGACCCAGGTACATTTGACCTTCATCTCTTCACACAGGGCATTACCGATGTCGTAGTCAAAACCCACGATGCTGCCATCGGGTGCTTTGGAGGCGAACGGAGGGTAAGCGGCTTCGATACCGATCTTGAGCGGTTTTTCATCGGCAAAAACCGGCTGGGCAAGCACAGACAACGCCAGCGCGCCAAGAAGCATGAGCTTTTTCATTTACAGGACTCCATCGGTAAAACACGACAAATGGCAAAGTGAGCGGTAGCCCAAGATGCGAAAGAACAATCCGGAGAGAGCGACGCCAGGCAACTGATACCGAATTCCGGCCAGAGGACCTCTGACAAGTGAGGGGCATTTTAGCGGCAGGTACGAAGTCGATATTTCTTCAATGCGACAACTAGTTACAGATGCACCGAGAAACCCACAACACCTCATTGACTTATCAAAAACTTCATGATTCTAAAAATCAAGAAAAGCAGTTAATGCAGCAAAAATCGCGCCCATTATTGGCAAAGCCTTCTAATACGGCAAGTCCAGCATTGCATACCGCTGACGAGAGGCCAGTAATTGCACCGTATTCCTACAAATCCCTATCAATTCGTCCCACAAGGAAGCACACCTGATGCGGGCTGAGTGAACGGGTAACACATCGATATATATCCCTTTTCAAAACCATGAATCCGTTCCTGAAAATGAAAACGCCCCGTACTGGACGGGGCGTTTCGTTGACTCAGGAGGTCATGCAGCGCTCATGGTCTTGTGGGTATCGACCAGATGCTGGACCACGCCCGGATCGGCGAGGGTCGAGATATCGCCCAGTGCGTCGTATTCGCCCGTGGCGATCTTGCGCAGGATACGGCGCATGATCTTGCCAGAACGGGTTTTCGGCAAGCCCGGCGCCCACTGAATGAAATCAGGTGAGGCAATCGGCCCGATTTCCTTGCGCACCCAGTTACGCAACTCGATACGCAATGCTTCGTCCGGCACTTCGCCTGCATTGAGGGTGACGTAAACGTAGATGCCCTGCCCTTTCAGATCATGGGGCACACCCACCACAGCGGCTTCGGCGACTTTCGGGTGCGCAACCATCGCGCTCTCGATCTCGGCGGTACCCATGCGGTGGCCGGAAACGTTGAGCACGTCATCCACGCGCCCGGTGATCCAGTAGTAGCCGTCTTCGTCGCGACGAGCACCGTCACCCGTGAAGTACATGCCACGGAAGGTCTTGAAGTAGGTATCGACGAAACGGTCATGGTCGCCATACAGCGAACGCGACTGACCTGGCCAGGAATCCAGAATCACCAGATTGCCTTCAGCCGCACCTTCGATCAGGTTGCCCAGATTGTCCACCAGCGCCGGAATCACGCCGAAGAACGGACGTGTGGCCGAACCGGGTTTCAGGGCTGTTGCACCCGGCAACGGGCTGATCAGGATGCCGCCGGTTTCGGTCTGCCACCAGGTATCGACAATCGGGCAGTTTTTCTTGCCCACAGTGTCGTAGTACCAGCCCCAGGCCTCAGGGTTGATCGGCTCGCCCACCGAACCCAGCAGGCGCAGACTGGAACCGTCTGCACCCTCCATGGACTTGGTGCCTTCGGCCATCATGGCGCGAATCGCGGTCGGCGCGGTATAGAGGATATTGACCTTGTGCTTGTCGACGATTTTCGACAGGCGGGTGATGTCCGGATAGTTCGGCACGCCCTCGAACAACAGAGTGGTCGCGCCATTGGCCAACGGGCCGTAGACAATGTAGCTGTGACCAGTGACCCAGCCCACGTCCGCCGTACACCAGTAGATTTCGCCTGGCTTGTAGTCGAACACGCGCTCATGGGTCAGCGCGGCATACAACAGATAACCGGCAGTGGTGTGCAGCACGCCTTTGGGCTTGCCGGTGGAGCCGGAGGTGTAAAGGATGAACAGCGACTCTTCAGCGCCCATCTCTTTCGGCGCACAGATGCTCGATGCCACTTCCAGCAGAGCGTGGTACCAGATGTCGCGGTGACGGTTCCACTCGATCTCGCCACCGGTACGCTTGCAGACAATGACCTTCTGCACGCTGCTGGTTTCAGGGTTGGTCAATGCCCGGTCGACGTTGGCCTTGAGCGGGGTTTTCTTGCCGCCGCGCAAACCTTCATCGGCGGTGATCACGACCTTGGAATGGCAGTCGATGATCCGGCCGGCCAGCGCTTCAGGCGAGAAGCCGCCGAACACGACCGAGTGAATCGCTCCGATCCGGGCGCAAGCCAGCATGGCGACCACAGCCTCGGGGATCATGGGCATATAAATGGTGACGACATCACCGCGATGCACATCCTGACCACGCAGGGCGTTGGCGAACTTGCAGACTTCTTCATGCAACTCGCGGTAGGTGATGTTGCGGTGCTCGGAAGGATCGTCACCTTCCCAGATGATCGCGATGCTGTCGCCACGCTCTTCCAGATGGCGATCCAGGCAGTTGTAAGCGACGTTCAGTGTGCCGTCGGCAAACCACTTGATGTCGACCCGGTGATCGTCAAAGGAAGTCTGTTTGACGTTAGTGAATGGTTTGATCCAATCGAGGCGCCCGGCCTGCTCGCGCCAGAAACCGTCGGGGTTGACCACCGACTGTTGATACATGGCCTTGTAGGTCGCCTCATCGGTCAGCGTATTGGCTGCGACTTCTGGGCGCACGGGGTACAGAGAAGCTGCACTCATCTTGGATACCTCGGTGGAATAGTTGTTGTTTTATGACTCTGTTGTATCCCGCCACAACTCATGGGGCCATTCGACGATGGTCTTACCGCCTTTACTCTTTCGCGCCCCCATGTGCAAGGGGGACAAGCCGAAGAAAAAAGTTCAGCGCGCCCACAACGGTATGTCGCCGCCAGCCCAATCAGGCTACCCTGTAAAAAAACAATAACTCCCCGAGGGAGAGGTCAGCATGAGCCAGACGCAATACGTGGCCCGCGAACCCGACGCCAGAGGCTTCATTGATTATCCGCCTGCCGAACACGCAGTCTGGAACACCCTGATCACCCGTCAGATGAAGGTGATCGAGAGCCGTGCCTGCCAGGAATATCTGGACGGCATCGAACAGTTGAACCTGCCCCATGAACGCATTCCGCAGCTTGGTGAAATCAACAAGGTGCTGGGTGCCACAACCGGCTGGCAGGTTGAACGTGTACCTGCATTGATTCCCTTCCAGACCTTCTTTGAGCTACTGGCCAGCAAGCGCTTTCCGGTGGCAACCTTCATTCGCACCGAAGAAGAACTCGACTACCTGCAAGAGCCCGATATCTTCCATGAGATCTTCGGCCACTGTCCGTTGCTGACCAACCCCTGGTTCGCCGAATTCACCCACACCTATGGCAAGCTGGGCCTGAACGCGAGCAAGGAACAGCGCGTCTATCTGGCGCGGCTGTACTGGATGACCATCGAGTTTGGCCTGGTGGATACGGCACAAGGGCGCAGGATATATGGCGGCGGCATCCTTTCTTCACCCAAGGAAGCGGTTTACAGCCTGTCCACGGCACCGGAACATCAGGTTTTCGACCCACTGGAAGCGATGCGCACGCCTTATCGCATCGACATTCTGCAACCCGTTTATTTCGTATTGCCCAGCCTGAAGCGTCTGTTTGATCTGGCTCATGAAGACATCATGAGTCTGGTCGGGCAAGCCATGCAGATGGGCCTGCATTCCCCTAAATTCGAGCCACGGCCGCCCACAAAAAACCATGCGGCCTGAACAGGAGTCCTGGCATGTCATCTCTGAACCAAGCCCATTGCGAAGCCTGCCGCGCCGACGCGCCGCAGGTCAGCGAAACCGAACTGGCCGATCTGATCAAACAGATCCCCGACTGGAACATTGAAGTGCGCGACAGCGTGATGCAGCTTGAGAAGGTCTACCTCTTCAAGAACTTCAGATTCGCCCTGGCCTTCACCAATGCAGTCGGCGAGATTGCCGAAGCCGAAGGCCATCATCCAGGCCTGCTGACCGAATGGGGCAAAGTGACCGTTACCTGGTGGAGCCATTCGATCAAGGGGCTGCATCGCAACGACTTCATCATGGCAGCCCGCACCGACCAGGTTGCACAGGGCGCCGAGGGCCGCAAGTAACGGTTTTACTGGCACTGGAGCGCCTTGCGCAGGACACTGAAAATCGTTTTTTGTTTCACGAATGGACCAACGGACTGAAAAAATATCCGGTTTGTCATTTTCAGTGTTGTATCCTGCAGGAGCTTTTTAAAGCACGGTTCAATCTGCAAACCCTTGCGAGGCGACGACGATGCATGAAATTCCAAACTTCCCCTTCCCAAGTCAACAGGAACCAAAGCAGTCTCCCCTGGCTCAACAGGAGCTTGGTCAAACTGCAGCAATGAAAGCAGCATCGCTGGCTCAAACCAGCCAAAAAGCCCGAAGCAAAGACTGAAGGCGATTGTTTTCAGGCGTATGGAAACCGGTTTGACCGAGTTTCGATACGCCTGGAAAACCACCGACGAAAAAACGGATTCATGACCGACTTTACCGAACACCAGGCCAAAGCCCTTATTGGCGCTGCCGAAAAAATGATCAATATCTGGGAGCGCCTCAGCCCGGAGAAACAGAGCGCCCTGCTCGCACGTTTCGGCACTCAGGAAAACGCTCTGGCAGCCCTGATCACCACTCAGCTCGTGGCTTCCAGCAACGGGTAAGTCACTCACTGCGCTTTAACCTCGCTTTTATCACCTCTACCCGCCGCTGGATCGTTATCATGGCAACTTCGAGAGCTTGCTAAGGATTTTTCCTGCGCCAGTTTCATGCCCGCCTCTCGCCAATCCGTCGCCACAAGGGTCCGCCACCCCATGCCCCAGATACAAGACGCCACCCCGCAACCACCCTTGAAGGTTACGTTGCAAGTCGTTTCCATCGTTTTTTTCACGTTCATCGGCTACCTGAATATCGGTATCCCGCTCGCAGTGCTGCCCGGTTATGTGCATACCGATCTGGGGTTCGGTGCAGTAACGGCCGGGCTGGTCATCAGCGTGCAATATCTGGCCACACTGGTCAGCAGGCCATGGGCAGGCCGCATCATCGATAACCTGGGTTGCAAGAAAGCCGTGCAGTACGGTCTGGCGGGATGCGGGCTCAGCGGCGTCTTCATGCTGCTGCCCATCGGTATGTCCGGCTGGCCTGTTGCGAGCCTGATCAGCCTGTTTGTCGGCCGGATCTTATTGGGCAGCGCCGAAAGCCTCGTGGGCTCCGGGTCGATTGGCTGGGGCATCGGTCGGGTCGGCGCGAACAACACCGCCAAAGTCATTTCCTGGAACGGTATCGCCAGCTATGGCGCATTGGCGATCGGCGCGCCCCTGGGTGTGTGGCTGGTCAAGTCGCTAGGCCTGTGGACCATGGGCGCGAGCATCATTGCACTGTCCTCGCTCGGTCTTCTGCTGACCCTGAAAAAACAGGCAGCGCCTATCGTGCAGGGCGAACGCCTGCCCTTTACCCATGTGCTGAAGCTGGTTTTCCCCCATGGCATGGGCCTGGCGCTGGGTGCTATCGGTTTCGGCACCATCGCGACCTTCATCACCCTGTATTACGCCAGTAACAACTGGCCCAACGCGGTCTTGTGCCTGAGCCTGTTCGGGGCCTGCTTCATCATTGCGCGCCTGCTGTTCGGCAACCTCATCAATCGCCTGGGCGGCTTTCGTGTGGCGATTGCCTGCCTGTCGGTGGAAAGCCTGGGATTGCTGCTGCTCTGGGTAGCTCCCACGCCAAGCCTGGCACTGGCCGGAGCGGCCTTGAGCGGTTTCGGGTTTTCGCTGGTCTTCCCGGCACTGGGCGTCGAAGCCGTGAATCTGGTGCCGGCTGCCAGCCGAGGCGCAGCGGTGGGTGCCTACTCGCTGTTCGTCGACTTGTCACTGGGCATCACCGGCCCGCTGGCAGGCGCCATTGCTGCCGGGTTCGGCTTTGTGTCGATCTTCCTGTTCGCGGCGCTGGCCTCGCTGAGCGGGCTGGCCTTGAGCATCTATCTGTACAAGCAGGCGCAGGTATTACGGGAACAGAAACTTCATCAGTAATCCACCTTGCCCCGCCCGGCCTTGATCGAACCCCGTTTGCTCTTGGTATCCAGCCGACGGGTCCTGGAACCCAGAGTCGGCTTGGTGGGGCGTCGCTTCTTTTCTACCTTGGTGGCGCTGACGATCAGCTCGCTCAGACGCAGCAACGCATCGGCCCGGTTCTGCTCCTGGGTCCTGTACTGTTGCGCCTTGATCACAATGACCCCGTCACCGGTAATGCGGCTGTCGCGCAACGCCAGCAACCTTTCCTTGTAGAACGGCGGCAACGACGAAGCGTTGATGTCGAAACGCAAATGCACCGCGCTGGAAACCTTGTTGACGTTCTGCCCACCCGCGCCTTGCGCACGAATGGCCGTCCACTCGATTTCAGCGTCCGGCAGATGAACATTGTTGGAGATGATTAACATTGGGTTCTCGTGGCAATTGCAGAGAGCATCTTACTCGCGATTAAAAAATCACACTGATCAATCTGATTCATGGCCTTATGCACTCAGACAGACTTTTCTGGATCATGAACAATAGAGGTATGCTGCCCGGACCGGGAGCAGAGCCCGGAACCAGACAAGAGAGTCATAAATGATCAGGGACTTCGCACTGCGCGATTACTTCAGTGGCCTGTTGGCATTCATTGCTGTAGCCCGTGAGCGCAGTTTTACCCGTGGTGCCGCACAACTGGGCCTTTCGCAGTCGGCGGTCAGCCATGCAGTGCGAGGGCTGGAAACCTCACTGGGCGTTCGTCTGCTGGCGCGTAACACCCGCACCGTCACCCCTACCGAAGCCGGTGAGCGGTTGCTGCGCAGTGTCGCCCCGCAACTTGAAGAGATCGACGCAGAACTGGCGTCGCTTCAAGAACTGAGAGATACCCCGACCGGCACAATCCGCATCACGGCCTCCGACCATGCCATCCGCAGCGTGCTGTCTGCAAAACTGAAGAAGTTTCTGCCCAGATACCCCGCCATCAAGGTCGAGCTTTGCTCCGAGAACCAGATCGTGGACATCGCGGCGCAACGCTACGACGCGGGCGTGCGGCTCGGTGAGTTTCTTGATCAGGACATGATTGCAGTCCGTATCAGCCCCGACATCCGCTTTGCCGTGGTGGGCACCAAGGCCTACTTCGACCGCTACCCAATACCTCAGACTCCCGAGGATCTGGTTAACCAGAACTGCATCAACCTCAGGCTCGCCACTCATGGCGGCCTGTGGCCCTGGGAACTTGAACGCGATGGCAACACACTCAACGTGCGTGTCGAGGGTCAGTTGGTCTACAACAGCATGTATGAAGTCCTGGACGCCGCGATTGCCGGTCTGGGTCTGGCCTATATCGCCGAAGACATGGCCAGCCCTTATATCCGCTCCGGGCATTTCATCCAGTGCCTGGAAGAATGGTGCCCGCTGTGGTCGGGCTTTCACCTGTACTACCCGAGCCGCAGACAGCCTTCGGGAGCAATGTCTCTGCTGATCGCCGCGCTGAGGCATGAAGAATGAAAGCAGCTGTAAGCCTTAAGCTACAAGCTACAAGCTACAAGCTACAAGCTACAAGCTACAAGCTACAAGCTACAAGCTACAAGCTACAAGCTACAAGCTTTTGACTTGAAGCTTGCAGCTTGAGGCTTGGCGCTTGAAACTTACAGCTTACAACTTTCCTCCAGCCTCTTCGCAATAGCGACCGAAGCCTCTCTGGGCAGTGGAACATTGTTCTTGGCGGCGAGAATTTCAGCCATGACGCTGACGGCGATTTCCGCTGGGGTTTTGCTGCCGATATAGACGCCGATAGGACCACGCAGGCGCTGCAACGAAGCCTCGGTTTCGCCAAAGTGAGTTATCAACCGCTCTCTGCGGCTCTGGTTATTGCGCCGCGATCCGATCGCGCCAATGTAGAACGCCTGACTTTTCAGAGCCTCCAGCAGCGCAAGATCATCCAGCTTGGGGTCGTGGCTGAGGGCAATAATGCAGGTCCGAAGGTCGGGCCGAAACGCCGCCACCACATCGTCGGGCATGCCAGTGCTCTTTTCCACGCCCTCAACTGCCCAGGTATCCATGTACTCGATTCGCGGGTCGCACACGGTCACCTTGAACCCGTTGAACAGAGCCATGATCGAGACATATTCGGCCAGGGCACCGGCACCGATCAGCAGCATGCGATAGCCTGGGCCAAGGGTATTGACCAGACGCTCACCGTCAAACTTGAGTTCTTCAGGGGTCGGCGTCGCCTCCAGACTCACGCTGCCATCGGCCAGGTTCACGATGCGCCGCACCAGAGAACCCTGCTCAAGCCGGGCAACCAGTTGCTCCAGGGTTTGCAGCGGAGGGCTGAACTCCAGAACCAGCTCCAGTGTGCCGCCACATGGCAGCCCGAACCGATGCGCTTCGTCGGCACTCACTCCGTAGCGCACCACCTCCGGCGGCATCTGCGGGATGCTGCCCGAACTGTAAGCCGTGGTGTAGCGATGGATAAGATCATCCTCGATGCAGCCACCGGAAACACTGCCAACCGCCCTGCCATCATCGCGAAGCACCATCATCGAACCAACAGGCCTGGGCGATGAACCCCAGGTCCGCACAACCGTGGCAAGCAGAACCTTATGACCACTGGCCAGCCAGTCACAGGCCGTGCGCAGCACCAGCACATCAATACTCGCCATGATCAACGTCCTGTCCATTCAAGATGTGGCGAAAAGCCTGGGCCATGTGTTTGCTCATGCCGGGAAATATAGAAGACAGCGCTGAAATCCGCGCCCCCACCCTTTTCGGGATATGACTCATTAGAGAGCCCGGACGACTGCAAGAAAAGGCCATATGGACGAATATAGTCATGAGCGATATTGATCAATATCGCTGCCATGGGCCGAAACAGAAATGCTGCACAGTTCAAAGCTGCAGCACCGTGTCCGTCTTGATACAGTTGCGCACCTCCCATGCAGAGAGTTGATTAATGCCCAAGGAAAACTACAGTGACCTGCTCGCACTCATTGCAGTTGCGCGCGAGCGCAGCTTCACGCGCGCGGCCTCTCAGTTGGGGATTTCTCAATCCATGCTCAGTCATACGATTCAGGGACTTGAAGCACGATTGGGCGTGCGCCTTCTCACCCGCACCACGCGCAGTGTTTCAGTGACCGAAGCCGGCGAGCGACTGCTGCAAACGGTCGGGCCACGACTCAAGGCAATCGAGGCCGAGTTGATCGCCGTGGCAGAACTCAGCGACACACCTGCAGGCAATATACGCATCACGGCCACCGACCACACCATCGATAGCCTGCTCTGGCCGAAGCTGGCGCAGATCCTGCCCAAGTATCCGCAAATCAACGTAGAGATGTGCATCGACTATGGCTTGACCGATATCGTGGCTGAAAACTTCGACTTCGGCATTCGCCTGGGGGACGGGCTGACGAAAGAAACCGAAGCTGTACGCATAGCTCCGGACATGCGTCTGGTTATTGTGGGTGCGCCGTCCTATCTGGCATCGCGCACCATGCCTGCCAAGCCCCAGGACCTCACAGATCACGACTGCATCAACATGCGATTGCCAACTCGCGGCGGGCTCTATGCCTGGGAACTGAAGAAAGACGGCCAGGAAATCAACGTCAGGGTCAAAGGCAAACTGATTTTCAACGGCATCAAGCAGATCCTCAATGCCGCCGTATCCGGCTTTGGGCTGGCCTACGTTCCCGAAGACATGGCCCAGCCGCATTTTGATGACGGCACGCTGATCCCGGTCCTGGAAAGCTGGTGGCCGAGCTTTCCGGGCCTGCACCTCTACTACTCCAGCAAGCGGGAAAAATCACGGGCCATGCAGACGCTCATCAATGAGCTGCGCTACGAAGAGTAGCCTGCCATCCTTCGATGGCATGCCCTATGGCTGCCGTGCCCTGCGGATTGTGGCCTTGAATGTACCTGGCTGACGCATCAACTCCACCCCCGAATCGAGACGCCCCAGTTTTACCAACCCTTTGGAATAACCGAAGTCCTTGTAGTAGATCGCCAGGTTGCCCCAAGGCGCATAGTAGGCCAGGTCGCCGGTTCGAGGTGTCACCCCTTCTGGAGCACCAGCAGTGGATAAAGGCCTGGGCAGATCACTGACCTTCTCGGTCGCGGCATAATCCTTGAGGGTCAGCGTCAGGGGTAACAGAGATGCGAAATCCCTGGCCGCTTCACTGTCCTCCAGTGTGGCAGCGAGGGTCGTTCCTTCTATTTCGATGCTGATGTGCATTGAGTTCTCCTGACGAGTGCTGGACCGGTCTTGCGTCCCCGCTGCTTCCACGATACCGGCAGCCATGGGGATCACAAGCAGACAAGCCATCAGTGCAGCGGTCCTGATCGGCATGCATGTCTCCTGAAGCGTTCGGATGAAGTCGTCATATTTAACGACCTGCCGGATGAAAGCACCCTGCCGGAGCGAATGGAGTCATGAATCAGAGTCATCAAAGATTCTCGCCTCGCCAGCAGGCTCGGCGCGATTCCGACGCCCTCAACGGCTAGTCATGCGGCGAATACAGAGAAATGATGTGGGAGATTGGAAACCCTGAATGAAAAAGGCCCGGAGACATATAGTCTCCAGGCCCTCTACAAGATCTTAAAACTTCTGCCAGATCGCTTGATTGGATCTGTTTAGACAAGCCCCGAGCGAATTACTCAAGACCTGAAAAATGGTGGGTCGTGTAGGATTCGAACCTACGACCAATTGGTTAAAAGTCAATTGGATTCAGCCTTAAAACGAAGCCATAAGCCACTGATTTACCTCTAGCTTTAGCAGCCTCTAATGTCCCCCATTAGAGGCTAAATCCATGAAAGTTGTTGCTGTAGCAAACACCAAAGGCGGTGCCGGGAAAACCACGGTATGCGCAAACCTGGGCGCAATCAGTGCTGATGCTGGACGTCGCACCCTTTTGATCGACCTTGATCCAATTCAGCCATCACTGTCGTCCTATTTTCCCCTTGCATATGAGGCTCCAGGCGGCATTTATGAGCTCATAGCAACCAACGAGACCAGACCAGAACGGGTCATTTCAAGGACGGTTATCCCGAACCTGTCGGTAATCCTTTCAAATGATGAAAACAACCAACTGATCAACCTGCTGCTCCAGGCACCAGACGGTCGTCTGCGGCTGGCACAACTAATCAAGGCATTCAAAGACCAGTTCGATCTGGTACTGATCGATACACAGGGAGCACGTAGTGTCGTGCTCGAAATGTGCATGCTGGCAGCAGATCTCGCGGTTTCACCTCTTCCGCCTAACATGCTGGCCGCACGTGAATTTCACCGCGGCACAGTCCAGATGCTTGAAGGGCTACGCTCCTACGCCCTATTGGGGCTTCCGGTTCCACCTGTCAGGGTGGTGGTGAACATGTTGGATAACACAACCGATGCTCGGGAAATTCACCAAGCCATCCGGGAGTCGTTTGAAAACAATGAATATATTCAGATCATCAAAAACGTCATCCCTGCGCTGACAATCTTCCATGTGTCCTCCACTAAGGGCATAGCAGCCCACCGACTTGAGTACCGTCAGCCCAGCAACCGGGTCGCGCCTTCTGCATTGGAAATTGTGCGGAGCCTGGCAATCGAGTTGTTTCCTGAATGGAAAGAGCACTTTGACGTGCTCACGGAAGAAGCAGTAGCGAAAATATCGGCGGGGGGTCGTTGAAATGGCCAAAGCCCCTATGACCAAAGCCGAAGGCATTACGCCTGAAGTCATGCAACGGTTGAATCAACACTATTCTTCACAAGAGCTTCGAGGCATACAGACCAAGCTGACCAGTACAGCACGGGAGCTTCGTAAGTTAGGTAATGGAGGAAAGATGTCTTCCAACCGCCAAGATGCCCTTCTGGGACGTCTGGGCGATCACCTGAGCCTCGAACAGCGCCAGTTGCTTCGTGAGGCTGCAGAGCTTATTGACTCGGTCAACACTCAGGTTGAGCACGCCAAAGAGAAGAAAGTCCGTGTAGAAAAAGCCTCAAAGCGTCGCCAGGAAGCTCGGGACGCTCGCGCCAAACAACTTATAGCTACCAATTACCCATTGCCCACCACAGGTACATACGATCTGTTGAACCTGCTCAAGGCAGCTCTGATATTCAATCGTGCAGGTGTTTACCGCACCTACCATTTACCCTCTGAACTAAACCAAGAGTACCGCAACGAGCTTGCCCCTCCCGTTAGACTCCTGGGGTGGCCAAACCTTGCCTCGTACCGTGCAAACACCCTCAGCTCAATTCGCTGGGATCTGATCAGTGATCTGACTTCCGATATCGCATACGACGACGGCTCTGAAGTCGACGAACGTCTCAAAGCTCTACAACAGAAAGTCAGTGACGCACTCGCCCGTGCCTCACTCACCACTGAAGAACAGGAAACCATCCGCCTGTGGACTGAGGCTCTGGCTCCAGAAGTGAAGCCTGATGACAACGTCGCGAAGGAGGTCAATTAATATGAGCCTCCCAAAAGCTGTGAATTTGCCGATTGATCAACTGTTGGAGCTTTCTCTCTTTCAGAATGTCCGCCAACTGCGCGTATTCCAAGCCAAGCTGACCAGAACATCCAATGTACTGTCCCAAGTCGTCAACATTGAGCAAGGGCTCGGGAAGCTGCTCCCCCCTGTCGAACTGGATCTGCTACAGCGCTCAATTGAGCTGCTACAGAAAGTCAATCTAGGCGTTGAAGCCGCAAAAGCACGCAAGCTTGATGAGTCCAGGAGTGTGCAAGAACAAGATCTCACCGCCACCCACTTTCCGTTTCTGAACGACTCACTGGACCAGCAGATCGGTGGCCTATGCATAACCATTTGCTTGAACCAGTTGGTACTGCTCAGGCCAGAAAAGTCACCTGAGGAATTCAAATCCGAGCTGCTTGTTGACGCCAGAGCTGCTCGTAAAAATGGTGGAGTGGAAAACTTCACTTTCAACCTGTTTGCTGAATGCCAAGGGGTTATTCGGGAGTACCTGAATAGCTACCCACATGAAAGCGTTAAGGCAAACCTTGAAGAACTCAAATTCCTGGTCACATCCTGTGTACTGAAGATCTGTGACAGCGAACGTGAGTTTCTGAGCAATCTGGTACAGGCCATTGAGCCCTCCCCCTCGGCATCGTCTTCAACCGGGAGGGCTCACTGATGGACCGTAAAAGAATCATAGAGAAAGTAGCCAAGTGCTTTGCTCTTGCGCACTCGCAGGGCGCATCACCGAACGAAGTTGAGACGGCTCTACGTCAGGCCAGAAACTTGATGAAGCAGCACAATCTGCTTGAGGATGAGTTGCACGCCTCGCTTGCGTCGGAACACAGCGTCACGACAAAGACATTACGACAGCCATCGGGCTGGATGCACTCTCTAGCAGGTGTCTGCGCACAAGCTTTTGATTGCGATTACCTCGCTTACAACTCATATAACACAGGCTGGTCATTCAAGTTTGTGGGTGTCGGAATCTCGCCCGAGCTAGCTGCTTACGCCTATTCCTCGCTTGTTCTCCAATTGCGTCAAGCACGTAGCCAGCATGTTTCAGCGCAGAAGCGGTGCAAACTGGCGACGAAGCGTCGGCGGGGGCAGATATTCGCTGAAGGATGGATTTCCGCAGTGAGCAGCAAAGTCAATCAATTTGCAGGGGACCTGGATCCGGAAGCTCAGCAAGCCATTACGGCATATCTGGCAGTCCACCATCCGAACGTGACAACAACTGAACACAAAACCACAAAAGCAGTTGGGCACGATCAGCGGTCGTTAATCGCAGGATGGGAACAAGGCGCAAACGCTGCCCTGCATCGTGGCGTAGCCAACACCACACAGCCGGTGCTCGCGATTGGGGGTAGACGATGAACATCGCAGAACTATCCCCACCCCACTCGACCGAAGCCGAACAAGGCATCCTCGGCGGGCTCATGCTTGATAACGATGCGTGGGACCTGATTGCAGATGTGGTCACGGCAGAAGACTTTTTCCGCCGTGAGCACAAGCTGATTTTCCAGGCCATCGAAGGCCTGGCAAAACTGGGCAGTCCATTCGACGTTGTCACCCTGTCCTCCTCGATGAGCGAGATTGATCAGAGCGGTGGCCTGCCCTATCTATCGGAGTTGGCCAAGAACACCCCATCTGTGGCCAACATCAAGGCATATGCTGAGATTGTGAGAAACCGTGCTCATTTGCGCCGGTTAATCCAGTTCGGCTATCAGTGTACCCGTGAAGCCTCAGAAGAAAGGGTAGATGCAGCCCATGTTCAGGATGCAGTTGAACAACACTTATTCAGCATAGGCCAAAATCACCAGAAGTCCGACTTCATAAATATCAACACAGTTCTGTCTCAGGTGGTTGATGAAATTGACACACGGTTCAATAAGGGTGAAACCGTAGTTGGTCTGGCTACCGGAATAAAAGGCCTGGATGAGTTCACCGGAGGATTGACTGACTCAGAATTAATTATTGTGGCTGCCAGGCCAAGCATGGGCAAAACAAGCCTTGCATTAAACTTTGTAGATGCTGCACTCGAAAAGAATCCTGAGTCCTCGGTGCAAATCTACAGTATTGAGATGCCTGCCAGATTGTTGCTGTACCGTTTGATTGCAGTTTTGGGCCGAATTGACGTAAAAAACCTCATGACCGGTGCTCTTAAAGATGAAGACTGGCCAAAACTCACATATGCAATCAGCCGCATCAATAGTTATGGGGAACGTTTAGTCATAGATGATTCTTCTGACCAAACGCCATCAGGGATTCGTGCCCGCTCTAGAAGAGCCTCACGACGCTTCGGTAAACCTTGCTTAATCATGGTCGATTATTTGCAAATGATGAAGTGTCCGGGCAAAGAAAATAGAAATAATGAGATCGCAGAGATTTCCAATGGATTGAAAGCGTTGGCCAAAGAAATGGTCTGCCCTGTTGTGGCCTTATCACAACTGAATCGCTCTTTGGAACAGCGGCAAAACAAACGACCAGTGAACGCAGATCTGCGCGAGTCAGGATCACTTGAGCAAGATGCTGATGTGATCATGTTCGTGTATCGAGATGAGGTTTATCACCCAGAGACTGAGCACAAAGGAATTGCTGAGCTGATCATCGGTAAAAACCGAAACGGTCCGACTGGAACTGTACGCACAGCGTTCATAGCTAATCAGACCCGCTTTGAGAATCTTGCAGCCAGCACTTGGCAAGGAGCACCCGCATGAGTTTGCCTTCAAACGAGCTTCGTATTACCCACCAGTGCTTGGGATGTAACCTTCATCATCCAGAACACAAGATTCGCCATCAGTCGACTCTCGCCTGTCCAGTGTGCGGCAGCACCGAGCTAGAGAGCCTGTTAAGTGCGTCAGAGCCCAGGTTGCCTCGCTTTCATGCACAACAAGACTTTCAAAACTCAACGTTTGCGTACGCTCACGCGCACGGCATCAATGGTATCGAGCTGGATGCTCTTGCACAGGCCATACAACGGCTGATGAAACACAGCAACACGATCATCACTAACAACCAGGCTGAGTCTTTACAAACGATGGCCGAGCTCGGTTACATCAAACTTGAACCAACCACACAGGGCACTCAGCAGGTAGACCTACTTTGCCCGTCAGCTTTGCTATCAAGCTACTTCTGGTCAGTGTGGGTACCTCATCACCTACAAAGTCGTGGTTACCAAGTTGCAGTCTTACCTAATCTTGAACCCGTAGGCGAAGTCCAGCACTGCACGGTCGTTTTCAGAGTCATTGGAACCCGTGAGTCTTCGAGCGACTTTCTCGTAAAACTCGCTGAGAAATTTAACGATCAGCAGGAAGCTGAGATCGTCCACATTCAAGCTGGCCATCTTGATCAATATCAGGGAGGTCGCACATGAGAGATCGATTCGATACATCGGATAACGATCCACCTCCGCTGGCTGCCAAGGTAGAAGAACAAGAAAGCTTGGCTAAAGCGATTGCAGAGTTCTTGGCCAGCGGGCGCAAGGTGATCTCTGCGGATCATGATTGCACAGTTCCTCTCAACGACGAAGACCTCTTAGCAAAGCTCAAGCGTCTGGCCACCGAGAAAAGAACACTGGCTGAGGCGGCAATTGAACTTGGCCAACCTCAACAACGCTGTCGGGATATTGCGGTGAAACACCGGATTCCATTCCGGAGCCAATCATTTCTGAAAAGAAGGCCAGCAAAATGATTCAGCAGCCAGTCCTCGATGACCAGTTCAACGTCATGCTCAATATGAAAAAAGAAGACAGCTTCAAGGTGCGGTTTGAATCGCCCCGGATTCTCTAGACACCTTGCAAGCTCATTGTGTAACGTTTTTCAAACTCTACCGGTGAGAGCTGATTGTTGAAACCATGGCGGCGTTTTGCGTTGTAGAACATCTCGATGTAATCA
>NZ_JAUQOO010000031.1:0-42461 GCF_030580745.1 Pseudomonas serbiensis | reverse complement strand
TGATTACATCGAGATGTTCTACAACGCAAAACGCCGCCATGGTTTCAACAATCAGCTCTCACCGGTAGAGTTTGAAAAACGTTACACAATGAGCTTGCAAGGTGTCTAGAGAATCCGGGGCGATTCAGCTCGAAAGTTAGCGAGCAGCGGCGCATCAATGACGCTGACTGGCTTTCCTTGTGCATCCGATATCGATTCGAGTAATCGCCTCATAAGGTCAAACTGTGAGACGACAGTCGTCGCTTCCGTGTTTTCGGCATACCAAAGCAAGGGAAACTTCGTTGCCGCGATTAACTCATCAGTCGCACATCCTCTCAGTCTTTCGAAATTCACACTGATTGAATGAAGGCCATCATGGAACGCCCATCGTTTGGCGCTCGGATCGAACACCGCTCCGCTGAGCGCCCTCACAGTAGGCGGCAGAGTCAGATCGCCCAACGACTGACGGGTAATTGCTCGTTTTTCAGTCATCACTCGACATACCGTCTACTTGCTTCGCTTGCATCGCCAAAGACACTTGCTGAGCTTTCAGTCGGACGTGCCGACGGGTGTAATTGACAGAAGTCTTCGAGGTCGGTGCCCACCCCATCAAGAACGATCGCATGCGCTCTTCTTCGGCTTCAGAGACTTTCGCATTGTCCATAATGTCCGAGAAGCGGTCGTTCCATGTGTGGCGCAGAACATGCGGAGTTACAGCATCGAACTCGCCAATGAAGGTATTCCGAAGCTCGGCGAAAATAGCATTCACAGCACTGAGCGACAGAGGCGCCCCGGTGCACATGGCGATGAATAGGTATGGGTGCCGCCTTGCACCTTCAGTGGCTCGGCGTGTGATGGCTATGTATTCGTGGGTCAGCTTGCAAAGGCTTGGGGATAATGGGATCTTTCGGTCACGCGTCTTTACCAGTGGCTGATCCTTTCGGGGGTCTTGCGGATCGTCTGCTCGCCTGACAACCGTGAGCTCCTCCGACTGAAAGTTAATGTCGGGAATCGTCACGTTCAAAACTTCGCCACGCCGTAGGCCAAGCTCGTAAAACCAGCGCACTAGGAGAGCGTTTCGAATGCGTGTGTTCTCCCCCTTCCAGGGATTCTCAGGTGATGTTGGCGACGTCACATTGAGGAGTTTCTCCGCCAACTCTGGCTTAAGCCCTTCCCGCTGCCCAATAGTATTCCGACCTTTGTGGCGCGGCAGTCGCGCGTTCAACGCATCCTTGCAAGACGTCCACTCATTCCAAAGCCGCTCTGCCTCAGTTGCACCCGGTTGATGCCGAGCCATGTGGTATCTCACGAGCCATTCAAGATAGTCCCGGATGACCCGAATACGGTTAGCTGCGGTATGGCCCGCCACCTCTATTGGTGCAAGTTTTCGTTGAAAAAGGCGCACACTTTCAGCGGCGCTTCTACGAGCGGATTGATGGGAAGGGGAAATTGAATCGCAATTCAGTTGATCAGCGACAGGCCGCCTGCAGTGCCGGACAAGCTCATCAAGCTCGCTTACACGAAAAACACCGCCATCTCGGATCCGCTGCTCAATATCAATCCGACTCGAGTCGAGGAACAGCTGCAACACCATGATTGACCTCAAAACCTGGTCAATCGTATTGCTCGCTCTGTTGGTCGCCCGAATCTCGCTGAGGACGTAAACAGAGGGTTCGAATAAGGGGGCACCGGAGGCAAGTGCGATCAGCACGGGCAAGCGCTCCCCCGAGCTCAAGACAATCATCTTTACCGCATACGGGTTCAGAGTCATTTGTTTACAACCTCGAGAGGTAAACGCTTAACAAATGTAGCTCTTACTCCGCAAAAATCTGTAAACAATAAAAAAGCGAAGCCAAATCAATGGCTTCGCTTCTAATGCTTACGGTTCTGAAAAAGCTACACTTCAGAACGGAATATCATCATCAAAGCTGTCGAAATCAGCAGCCGGCTGTGGCGCTTGCTGTTGCGGAGCCGGGCGGGATTCGCGTTGTGGCTGTTGCGAATACGACTGCTGTGGCGGAGCCGATTGCGGGCGCGACTGCTGTGGGCGTGGCGCGGAGTTGCCGTAGTTGCCACCGCCTTGACCTTGTTGGGCATCGCCTTGTGGACGGCCGCCCAGCAGTTGCATGGTGCCTTGCATGTCGACGACGATTTCGGTGGTGTAGCGCTTGATGCCGTCTTTTTCCCACTCACGGGTCTGCAGCTTGCCTTCGATGTAGACCTGGGAACCCTTGCGCAGGTATTCGCCAGCGATTTCGGCGACCTTGCCGAACATCGAAACACGGTGCCATTCGGTCTTTTCGACTTTCTGACCGGTCTGCTTGTCAGTCCATTGTTCGCTGGTTGCCAGACTCAGGTTGGTCACGGCGTTACCGTTAGGCAAGTAGCGAACTTCGGGATCCTGGCCGCATGTACCGACCAATATGACTTTGTTAACCCCACGGGCCATAACGTTCTCCTAGGCTTCGCACGCTTCAGGGGCCGGGTTGACCAGCTTTTCCAGAGTCGCACGATCCAATAATTTTGTATCGAGTTTGATATAGATGGCGGCCTCTTCAGCCACCACCACTGCATCCGTCACGCCTGCTACGGACATTAAACGCTCTGCCAGGCCTGCTTCACGCTGGGCCTCGGCCGACAACGGCAGGCGCAGGCTCGTCACGTACGGCGGTTCACGCATGGTTACTGCAAAGGCAAGCCAGATGGCGGCCATGCCAGCGCCTCCCAGGAAAACCACGTCGAGGCCACCATGCTGGAACAACCAGCCGCCGAGTATCCCACCTGCAGCCGAACCAAGGAACTGGCTGGTTGAATAAACTCCCATCGCCGTGCCTTTTCCGCCCGCCGGCGATACTTTGCTGATCAGGGACGGCAAGGACGCTTCCAGCAGGTTGAACGCGGTAAAGAATACCACTGTCCCGATCACCAGCGCCCGCAGCGTGTCGCCGAATGCCCAGAAGGATAGCTCAGAGAGCATCAGAACTGTGACGGCGCCGAGCAACACGCGCTTCATCTGACGCTTTTTTTCTCCGTAGATGATGAACGGGATCATCGCAAAGAAGGAGATCAACAGTGCCGTGAGGTAGACCCACCAGTGCTGCTCCTTGGGCAAACCGGCCTTTTCCACCAGCGCCAGCGGTAATGCGACGAAACTGGACATCAGCATCGCGTGCAACACGAAGATACCCAAATCCAGACGCAGCAGATCCGGATGACGCAGGGTCGCTCCCAATGCCTGTTTAGCGACGCCCGACTCACGGTGCAATAACGGACCATTGGCTTTCGGGACGACGAACGCCACGATCAGTATTCCCAGCAGCGCCATGCCACCCGTAGCCAGAAACAGTCCTGACAGGCCAAAAGCCCCCGTCAGCAAAGGCCCCACCACCATGGCGATGGCGAACGACAGACCGATGGTCATGCCGATCATGGCCATGGCCTTGGTGCGGTGCTGCTCGCGGGTCAGGTCTGACAGCAAGGCCATGACGGCCGCGGATATCGCGCCGGCACCTTGCAGGACGCGCCCGAGAATAACGCCCCAGATCGTGTCGGCATTGGCGGCCACCAGGCTGCCAAGTGCAAAGACGATCAGCCCCAGATAAATCACGGGACGTCGCCCGATCCGGTCGGAGATGAAGCCGAACGGAATCTGCAACACGGCCTGCGTCAGTCCATAGGCCCCGATGGCCAGACCAATCAGGGCCGGACTCGCGCCCGCCAGGTCCATACCGTATGTTGCCAGGACCGGCAGAACCATGAACATGCCAAGCATTCGGAAAGCGAACACCAGGGCCAGACCGCCTGCTGCGCGTGTCTCGCCGCTACTCATCCGTTCGCTGTAGGGATCGTGCATGGAAAAACCTCGTGTGAACCGGCGGCGATTCTACCAGTCCCATCGAGGTACAGCACATACACGAGAGATACGCGACGCTTTGCCGCGTAATGGCATGCAGCCGTATACTCCGATGTTTATGCCCGCCAAGCGAGGCCGCAGTGGACAAGATCCTGATACGTGGGGCACGAACCCACAACCTGAAAAACATTGACCTGACCCTTCCGCGCGACAAACTGATCGTTATTACCGGGTTGTCCGGTTCCGGCAAGTCATCGCTGGCGTTCGATACGTTGTATGCCGAAGGCCAGCGACGTTATGTCGAGTCTCTTTCTGCCTACGCCCGTCAATTTCTTTCGATGATGGAAAAACCGGACGTCGATACTATCGAAGGCCTGTCGCCTGCGATTTCCATCGAGCAGAAATCCACCTCCCATAACCCGCGTTCGACCGTCGGCACCATTACCGAGATTTACGACTACCTGCGTCTGCTGTACGCGCGGGTCGGTCAACCACGCTGCCCGGATCACGATATTCCGCTGGAAGCCCAGACCGTCAGCCAGATGGTCGATCTGGTTCTGGCGCAGCCCGAAGGCAGCAAATTGATGCTGCTGGCACCGGTCATTCGCGAGCGCAAGGGCGAGCATCTTTCGGTATTCGAGGAACTGCGCGCTCAGGGCTTCGTCCGGGCTCGCGTCAACGGCAAGCTGTTTGAACTCGACGAACTGCCCAAGCTGGACAAACAGAAAAAGCACTCCATCGACGTGGTGGTAGACCGTTTCAAGGTTCGCCCGGACTTGCAGCAGCGCCTGGCCGAGTCGTTCGAGACCGCATTGAAGCTGGCCGACGGCATCGCGCTGGTCGCGCCGATGGATGATGAGCCAGGCGAAGAAATCATCTTCTCTGCGCGCTTTGCCTGCCCGATCTGCGGCCATGCCATCAGCGAGCTGGAACCCAAGTTGTTCTCCTTCAACAACCCGGCCGGTGCGTGCCCGACCTGTGACGGGCTGGGCGTGAAGCAGTACTTCGATGTGAAGCGACTGGTCAATGCCGAGCTGACGCTGGCAGAGGGAGCGATACGCGGATGGGACAGGCGTAACGTCTATTACTTCCAGATGCTGGGCTCGCTGTCCAAGCACTACGACTTCAGCCTGGAAGTGCCGTTCAAGGAGCTGGCTCCCGAAACGCAGAAAATCCTGCTTAACGGTAGCGGCACACAGAATGTCGACTTCCGTTATCTGAATGATCGCGGCGATATCGTCAAACGTGCGCATCCATTTGAAGGCATCGTGCCGAACCTTGAGCGACGCTACCGGGAAACCGAGTCGGCAACCGTCCGTGAAGAGCTGGCCAAGTTCCTCGGCACTCAGCCTTGCCCGGATTGCCGTGGCACTCGTTTGCGTCGCGAGGCTCGTCACGTCTGGGTCGGCGAGAAAACCCTGCCAGCGGTCACCAACCTGCCGATTGGCGATGCCACCGACTATTTCAGTGGCCTGAAGCTGACCGGACGCCGTGGCGAAATCGCCGACAAGATTCTCAAGGAGATCCGCGAGCGCTTGCAGTTCCTGGTCAACGTCGGCCTGGATTACCTGACGCTGGATCGCAGCGCCGATACCCTGTCGGGTGGTGAAGCGCAGCGTATTCGCCTGGCGAGCCAGATCGGTGCTGGCCTGGTGGGGGTGATGTACATCCTCGACGAGCCGTCGATTGGTCTGCATCAACGCGATAACGACCGCTTGCTGGGCACACTCAAGCACCTGCGCGATATCGGCAATACCGTGATCGTGGTCGAGCATGATGAAGATGCTATTCGCCTTGCTGACTATGTCGTGGACATCGGCCCGGGCGCTGGCGTACACGGCGGCAATATTGTCGCTGAAGGTACACCTGACGAGGTGATGAGCCATCCTGACTCGTTGACAGGCAAGTACCTGTCAGGCCGGGTCAAGATTGAAGTACCGGCCAAGCGCACGCCACGTAACAAGAAGCTGTCGCTTACGCTCAAGGGCGCGCGCGGCAACAACCTGCGCAATGTGAACCTGGATATCCCGATTGGTTTGCTGACCTGCGTGACCGGTGTTTCCGGCTCAGGCAAGTCGACACTGATCAACAACACTCTGTTCCCGCTCAGCGCCACAGCGCTCAACGGCGCAACAACTCTGGAAGCCGCAACCCACGACAGCATCAATGGCTTGCAGCATCTGGACAAGGTCGTGGACATCGACCAGAGCCCGATCGGCCGTACACCTCGCTCGAACCCGGCGACCTACACCGGACTGTTCACGCCTATTCGTGAGCTGTTTGCTGGTGTGCCGGAATCGCGGTCTCGCGGTTATGGTCCTGGGCGCTTCTCGTTCAACGTCAAGGGCGGGCGCTGCGAGGCTTGCCAGGGTGACGGCCTGATCAAGGTCGAGATGCACTTCCTGCCGGACATTTATGTCCCTTGCGACGTGTGCAAGAGCAAGCGCTACAACCGCGAAACGCTGGAGATCAAGTACAAGGGCAAGAGCATCCATGAGGTGCTGGAAATGACCATTGAAGAGGCCCGTGTGTTCTTCGATGCCGTTCCGGCCCTGGCGCGCAAGCTGCAAACGCTGATGGATGTGGGGCTTTCCTACATCAAGCTGGGGCAGTCGGCGACAACCTTGTCAGGCGGTGAGGCACAACGGGTCAAACTGTCTCGTGAACTCTCCAAGCGTGATACCGGCAAGACGCTGTATATCCTCGACGAACCTACCACCGGTCTGCACTTTGCCGATATTCAGCAATTGCTTGATGTCTTGCATCGCCTGCGCGATCACGGCAACACAGTGGTAGTGATTGAGCACAACCTGGACGTCATCAAGACCGCCGACTGGCTGGTGGATCTCGGGCCGGAAGGTGGTTCAAGAGGCGGACAGATTATCGCCACCGGCACGCCGGAAGAAGTGGCAGAGATGGAGCAGTCCTATACCGGACACTATCTCAAGCCTCTGCTGATCAGGGACCGTGCTTGAGTCAGTCGATTGTCTAGAAACGCAAAATGAAAAAGCCCCTGCCACGTCAGTGTGCAGGGGCTTTTTGCTATACGGGGGGAAATCAGAACTGCGATTGCAGGTAGTTTTCCAGGCCGATAGCTTTGATCAGACCGGTCTGCTGCTCCAGCCAGTAGGTGTGATCTTCTTCAGTGTCAGCCAGTTGCAGGCGCAGGATGTCGCGACTGATGTAATCCTTGTGCAGTTCGCACAGCTCGATGCCTTTACACAGCGCAGCGCGCACCTTGTATTCAAGACGCAGGTCGCTGGCGAGCATTTCAGGCACCGTGGTACCGATATCCAGATCATCCGGGCGCATGCGCGGCGTGCCTTCGAGCATCAGGATACGGCGGATCAGCGCATCGGCGTGTTGCGCTTCTTCTTCCATTTCATGATTGATGCGTTCGTAGAGCTTGGCGAAACCCCAATCTTCGTACATACGCGAATGGATGAAATATTGGTCACGAGCAGCCAGTTCGCCAGTGAGCAACGTGTTCAGATAATCGATTACTTCTGGATGGCCTTGCATCGCACCAGATCTCCCTGCTGAAAGGCCATAGTTTGAACCAAGCTGACTGTCAGGTCACTTCCAAAAACGCAATAATCCGATAAAAAGCGGCGAAAAAAGGGTTATCAGAAGCGAAAAACCGCCCAAATGAGGGCGGTTCTGTTTCTCACTTCGACTTAGCCCAACTGGACGCCCAAAGCTTTGGCAATACCTTCGCCATAAGCAGGGTCAGCTTTGAAGAAGTACTGCAACTGACGCTGCACCACATCGCTGGAAACCCCTTGCATCGCACCGGCAATATTGTTGATCAACAGCGCCTTCTGATCGGCATCCATCAGGTTGAACAACTTGCCAGCCTGGCTGTAATAGTCGGTGTCTTCACGATGATCGTGACGATCGGCAGCGCCACTCAAGGCCAGAGCCGGTTCGGCATAACGAGGAGCCTGTTTTGGCGCGTCCGCGTAGCTGTTTGGCTCATAGTTCGGAGCTGCACCACCATTGCTGCCAAATGCCATTGCTCCGTCACGCTGATAGCTGTTTACCGGGCTTTTCGCAGCATTGATCGCCAAGTGCTGGTGATTGGTTCCTACACGGTAGCGGTGAGCATCGGCGTAGGCGAACACTCGCCCCTGGAGCATACGGTCAGGCGAAAGACCAACGCCTGGCACCATATTGCTCGGACCAAAAGCGGCCTGCTCGACTTCGGCGAAGTAGTTGAGCGGGTTACGGTTGAGTTCCAGCTCACCCACTTCGATCAGAGGAAACTCTTTCTGCGACCAGGTCTTGGTCACATCGAACGGGTTCTCGTGATGATTGGCGGCCTGGGCTTCGGTCATCAACTGGATGCACACCTGCCATTTCGGGAACTCACCACGCTCGATGGCAGTAAACAGGTCGCGCTGTGCGTAGTCCGGGTCAGTACCTGCCAGACGAGCCGCATCCGCAGGTGTCAGGTTTTTGATGCCCTGTTTGGACTTGTAGTGCCATTTGACCCAGTGACGTTCACCCGCAGCGCTGATCAGGCTGTAGGTGTGACTGCCGAAGCCGTGCATGTGGCGGTAGCCATCAGGAATACCCCGGTCCGAAAACAGGATGGTGATCTGGTGCAGAGCCTCGGGGGAGTACGACCAGAAGTCCCACATCGCTTGTGCGCTTTTCAGGTTGCTCTGCGGCAGACGTTTTTGGGTGTGGATGAAATCCGGGAATTTCAGCGGGTCGCGGATGAAGAACACTGGTGTGTTGTTACCCACGATGTCCCAGTTACCTTCTTCGGTGTAGAACTTCACGGCGAAACCACGTGGGTCACGTTCGGTATCAGCCGAACCACGCTCGCCGCCTACGGTGGAGAAGCGCAGGAATATAGGCGTCTGCTTGCCGACCGACTCAAAGAGCTTGGCGCTGGAGTATTGGGTGATATCGCGGGTGACCGTGAAAGTGCCGTGAGCACCCGAACCCTTGGCGTGTACGCGACGCTCCGGGATGTTCTCACGGTTGAAATGGGCAAGTTTCTCGATCAGATGGAAATCGTCGAGCAGCAATGGACCGCGTGCGCCGGCCGAACGGGAGTTCTGGTTATCCGCTACGGGCGCACCGCTCGCAGTCGTAAGCGTTTTAGTCTGGCTCATTCGATTCTTCCTCAGTCTTATAGGGCTGGCTAATGGTCTGAGGAGGATTATTGGTCAGAACTGAAACACTCTCAAATTTATTAAATTATACGAGCTGATAGTTTTTACGAATTTCAAAAAACAAAAAACCGGGCACAAGGCCCGGTTCTTTGTTCAGACTGACGTCTTATTCAGCAGCTTCTACAACACCACCGACAGGACGATCAACCAGCTCGACGTACGCCATTGGCGCGTTGTCGCCAGCGCGGAAACCGCACTTGAGGATACGCAGATAGCCGCCCTGACGGGTTGCATAGCGCTTGCCCAGATCGTTGAACAGCTTACCAACGATTTCTTTCGAACGAGTACGGTCGAAAGCCAAACGACGGTTAGCAACGCTGTCTACCTTGGCCAGGGTGATCAGCGGCTCGGCAACGCGGCGCAGTTCCTTGGCTTTTGGCAGTGTAGTTTTGATCAGCTCGTGCTCGAACAGCGACACCGCCATGTTCTGGAACATGGCCTTGCGGTGAGAGCTGGTACGGCTCAGGTGACGTCCACTTTTACGATGACGCATGGTTCATTCCTTACCAAACACAACGTTCGGTGATTACGACGATCAGGCAGTCGCCTTGTCGTCCTTCTTAAGACTTGCAGGCGGCCAGTTGTCGAGGCGCATGCCGAGGGAAAGACCACGAGAAGCCAGGACATCCTTGATCTCAGTCAGGGACTTCTTGCCCAGGTTCGGAGTCTTCAACAGTTCTACTTCGGTACGCTGAATCAGGTCGCCGATGTAGTAAATGTTCTCCGCCTTAAGGCAGTTGGCCGAACGCACGGTCAGTTCCAAATCGTCAACCGGACGGAGGAGGATCGGATCGATCTCATCTTCCTGTTCGATTACCACTGGTTCGCTGTCACCTTTGAGGTCGACGAACGCAGCCAACTGCTGTTGCAGAATGGTTGCAGCACGACGGATAGCCTCTTCAGGATCCAGAGTACCGTTGGTTTCCATATCAATAACCAGCTTGTCCAGGTTGGTACGCTGCTCGACACGGGCGTTTTGCACCTCGTAGGCGATGCGACGTACTGGGCTGAACGAAGAGTCAAGCTGCAGACGACCAATGCTGCGGCTTTCATCTTCATCGCTCTGACGCGAGTCTGCCGGTTCATAACCACGACCACGAGCTACTACGAGCTTCATGTTCAAGGCGCCGTTAGACGCCAGGTTAGCGATTACGTGATCGGGATTAACGATCTCGACATCATGATCCAGCTGAATATCGGCAGCGGTAACCACCCCCGAACCCTTCTTCGACAAGGTCAGCGTAACTTCGTCTCGACCGTGCAGCTTGATAGCCAGACCTTTAAGGTTCAACAGGATTTCAATTACGTCTTCCTGTACACCTTCGATAGCGCTGTACTCATGGAGTACACCGTCAATCTCGGCCTCGACTACTGCACAGCCGGGCATGGAGGACAACAGAATGCGGCGAAGCGCGTTGCCCAGGGTATGGCCAAAACCACGCTCGAGAGGCTCGAGAGTAATCTTGGCGCGGGTTGGACTGACAACCTGCACATCAATATGGCGGGGTGTCAGGAACTCATTTACCGAAATCTGCATGGATGCACCTATTTTCTAGCCCTTACTTGGAGTAGAGCTCGACAATCAGGCTTTCGTTGATGTCGGCGGATAGATCACTGCGAGCTGGAACGCTTTTGAAAACGCCCGATTTCTTTTCAGTGTCTACTTCTACCCATTCTACGCGGCCACGTTGGGCACACAGATCGAGAGCCTGGACAATACGCAGTTGGTTCTTGGCCTTCTCGCGAATAGCGACTACGTCACCAGCACGAACCTGGTAAGAAGGAACGTTAACGGTTTTGCCGTTGACGCTGATCGACTTGTGCGAAACCAGTTGACGGGATTCGGCACGAGTCGAGCCGAAGCCCATACGATATACAACGTTGTCCAGACGGCATTCGAGCAATTGCAGCAGGTTTTCGCCTGTTGCGCCTTTCTTGCCGGCAGCTTCTTTGTAGTAGCCGCTGAACTGACGCTCGAGAACGCCGTAGATACGACGGACTTTTTGCTTTTCACGCAGCTGGGTACCGTAATCGGACTGACGACCGCGGCGTTGACCGTGGATGCCTGGAGCTGCTTCGATGTTGCACTTGGATTCGATAGCGCGAACGCCGCTCTTCAGAAAGAGATCGGTGCCTTCACGACGAGCAAGTTTGCATTTTGGACCAATGTAACGAGCCATTTCTTACAGTCTCCTGGATTACACGCGGCGCTTCTTCGGCGGACGGCACCCGTTGTGCGGGATTGGCGTCACGTCGGTGATGCTGGCGATCTTATAGCCACAGCCGTTCAATGCACGGACAGCGGATTCACGACCTGGGCCTGGACCCTTGACATTGACGTCGAGGTTCTTCAGACCGTACTCCAGCGCAGCTTGACCAGCACGCTCGGCAGCTACTTGAGCAGCGAACGGGGTGGACTTGCGGGAACCACGGAAACCCGAACCGCCGGAGGTAGCCCAGGAAAGAGCGTTACCTTGACGATCGGTAATGGTGACGATTGTGTTGTTAAACGACGCGTGGATGTGGGCGATGCCATCAACCACTGTCTTTTTAACTTTTTTACGAGGACGAGCAGCAGGTTTTGCCATGACTAAATTCCTGTCGATACGCTGGAGCGATTACTTGCGGATCGGCTTACGCGGACCTTTGCGAGTACGCGCGTTGGTCTTGGTACGCTGACCGCGTACTGGAAGACCACGACGATGACGCAGACCGCGGTAGCAGCCCAAGTCCATCAAGCGCTTGATTTTCATGTTGATTTCGCGACGCAGGTCACCTTCAGTGGTGAACTTCGCCACTTCGCCACGCAGCTGTTCAATCTGCTCGTCGCTCAGATCTTTGATCTTTGCCGCTGGGTTAACCCCAGTGGTTGCACAAATTTTCTGTGCAGTAGTGCGACCAACACCATAGATGTAGGTCAGCGAGATAACAGTATGCTTGTTATCTGGAATGTTAACGCCTGCAATACGGGCCATTCAGTGGGACTCCAATTGACAGCTACCTACGCCCCGGAAGCCAAGAAATAGGGCGCGAGATAATATCGCTGTAGTAACAAATAATCAACCCAGCAGCGCACTAGCTGCTGGGCTTAAGCACAAATCACAATCAGCCTTGGCGCTGTTTATGACGTGGTTCCGCGCTGCAAATTACTCGAACAACACCTTCGCGGCGAATAATCTTGCAGTTACGGCACAGCTTTTTCACCGATGCACGAACTTTCATCACCAACTCCTCGAACCTTATGGGTACCTCAGCGCAGCATTCCGCCGCCGCTGCCGTAACCCTTCAGGTTGGCTTTCTTCATCAGGGATTCATACTGGTGCGAAACGAGGTGAGATTGTACTTGCGACATAAAGTCCATCACAACCACGACCACGATCAGCAACGAGGTCCCGCCAAGGTAGAACGGTACGTTTGCCGCAACCACCAGAAACTGGGGAAGCAGACACACGGCCGTCATATAAAGAGCACCGAACATGGTCAAGCGAGTCAGTACGCCATCAATGTAGCGCGCAGACTGCTCACCTGGACGGATGCCCGGAATAAAGGCACCGGACTTCTTCAGGTTTTCCGCTACGTCTTTCGGATTGAACATCAACGCCGTATAGAAGAAGCAGAAGAAAATAATCCCTGCACTAAACAGCAGAATATTCAACGGCTGACCAGGAGCGATCGACTGCGAGATGTCCTGCAACCAGCCCATACCTTCAGACTGACCGAACCAGGACCCCAACGAAGCCGGGAACAGCAAGATGCTGCTCGCGAAAATGGCAGGAATAACACCGGCCATGTTCACTTTCAGCGGCAAGTGGCTGGTCTGCGCTGCGAAGACCTTGCGGCCTTGCTGACGCTTGGCGTAGTGAACAGCAATACGACGCTGACCACGCTCAATGAACACCACGAAACCGATGATCGCTACTGCCAGCAAACCGATGGCGACCAAGGCGAAGATATTGATATCACCCTGACGTGCAGACTCGAAAGACTGCCCAATCGCTCTCGGAAGACCGGCGACGATACCTGCGAAAATCAACATCGAGATACCGTTACCAACACCGCGCTCGGTAATCTGCTCGCCCAGCCACATCATGAACATTGCACCAGCCACAAAGGTGGTGACAGCTACGAAGTGGAAGCCGATGTCTGCAGAGAAAGCAACGCCCTGACCAGCCAGGCCAACGGACATGCCGGTAGCTTGAACCAGGGCCAGGACGACGGTGCCGTAGCGGGTGTACTGGCTGATCTTGCGACGGCCAGCTTCACCTTCCTTCTTCAACTGCTCCAGCTGTGGGCTGACGGCGGTCATCAGTTGCATGATGATCGATGCCGAAATGTACGGCATGATCCCCAGTGCAAAGATGCTCATCCGCTCCAGCGCACCGCCGGAAAACATGTTGAACAAGCTAAGAATGGTCCCCTCATTCTGTCGAAACAGGTCCGCGAGTCGCTCCGGGTTGATACCTGGAACCGGGATGTGTGCGCCTATTCGGTAGACGATAATCGCCAGGAACAGAAAACGCAGACGAGCCCAGAGTTCAGACATACCGCCTTTGCCGAGCGCAGAGAGAGCACCTTGCTTAGCCATTTATTCCTCGAACTTGCCGCCAGCTGCTTCGATAGCCGCACGCGCACCTTTGGTGGCTGCGATACCTTTGATGGTGACAGCGCGAGTAACTTCGCCGGACAGCATGATTTTCACGCGCTGTACGTTCTGGTTAATCACGTTGGCATCCTTCAGGGACTGCACAGTTACGATGTCGCCTTCCACTTTGGCCAGCTCGGACAGACGCACTTCTGCGCGGTCCATGGCTTTCAGGGAAACGAAACCGAATTTTGGCAGACGACGATGCAGCGGCTGTTGGCCGCCTTCAAAGCCCGGAGCAATAGTGCCACCGGAGCGGGAGGTCTGACCTTTGTGACCACGGCCACCAGTCTTACCCAAACCGCTACCGATACCACGGCCCGGACGATGCTTTTCGCGACGGGAACCCGGCGCTGGACTCAGATCATTGAGTTTCATCGATTAACCCTCGACTCGCAGCATGTAGTAAGCCTTGTTGATCATCCCGCGATTTTCGGGAGTATCCTGGACTTCTACAGTGTGACCGATGCGACGCAGACCCAGACCCTTAACGCACAGTTTGTGGTTAGGGAGACGGCCGGCGGTGCTTTTGATCAGCGTTACTTTAACGGTAGCCATGATCAGATGATCTCCTCAACACGCTTGCCACGCTTGGCAGCAATGGACTCAGGAGACTGCATGCCCTTCAGACCCTTGAAAGTGGCGTGAACCACGTTTACAGGGTTAGTAGAGCCGTAGCACTTGGCCAATACGTTCTGGACACCAGCAACTTCCAGCACTGCGCGCATAGCGCCGCCAGCGATGATACCGGTACCTTCAGAAGCAGGCTGCATGTACACCTTGGAAGCGCCATGAGCAGACTTCATTGCGTACTGCAGAGTGGTGCCGTTCAGATCAACTTGGATCATGTTGCGGCGAGCAGCTTCCATCGCTTTCTGGATTGCAGCAGGCACTTCACGTGACTTGCCACGGCCGAAGCCAACACGCCCTTTACCATCACCCACTACGGTCAACGCAGTGAAAGTGAAGATACGGCCGCCTTTTACGGTTTTGGCCACGCGGTTAACTTGAACCAGCTTCTCGATGTAGCCTTCGTCGCGTTTTTGGTCGTTATTTGCCATAACTTAGAACTCCAGCCCGCCTTCACGAGCAGCATCAGCCAGCGCTTTGACACGGCCGTGGTACTTGAAGCCAGAACGGTCGAAAGCCACTTGCGATACGCCAGCGGCTTTTGCACGCTCGGCGACCAGCTTGCCAACCTTAGTGGCCGCGTCGATGTTGCCAGTGGCGCCATCACGCAGTTCTTTGTCCAAAGTCGAGGCGCTTGCCAGGACTTTGCTGCCGTCGGCCGAAATGACCTGGGCATAAATGTGCTGCGAAGAGCGGTGCACGCAGAGACGCACGACTTCTAGTTCGTGCATTTTCAGGCGTGCTTTGCGAGCGCGACGCAGTCGGGTAACTTTTTTGACGGTCATTTGCTATGCCCTACTTCTTCTTGGCTTCTTTACGGCGGACGACTTCGTCTGCGTAACGCACACCTTTGCCTTTGTACGGCTCAGGACGGCGGAAGTCGCGGATCTCAGCGGCCACTTGACCAACCAACTGCTTGTCGATACCACGAATCAGGATATCGGTCTGGTTGGGGGTCTCAGCGGTAATGCCATTTGGCAATTCGTAATCCACCGGGTGCGAGAAGCCAAGTGCCAGGTTCAGGACCGAGCCTTTTGCTTGCGCTTTGTAACCAACACCGACCAGCTGGAGCTTACGCTCGAAGCCTTGGCTTACGCCCTGGACCATGTTGTTAACCAGTGCACGAGTTGTGCCTGCCATTGCGCGAGTCTGTTGATCGCCGTTGCGAGCAGAGAAACGCAGCTCACCAGCTTCTTCAACAATTTCAACGGACGAATGGACGTTCAGTTCCAGAGTACCCTTGGCACCCTTCACCGAAAGCTGCTGGCCGACGAGCTTGATCTCGACGCCGGATGGCAACTTAACGGGGTTCTTAGCTACGCGTGACATGCTTATCCCCCCTTAGAACACAGTGCAAAGCACTTCGCCACCGACACCGGCAGCGCGCGCAGCACGATCCGTCATCACACCTTTGTTGGTGGAGACGATAGACACACCGAGACCGCCACGAACTTTTGGCAGATCATCGGAGGACTTGTACTGACGCAAGCCTGGGCGGCTGACGCGCTTCACTTCTTCGATGACTGGACGGCCTTCGAAGTACTTCAGCTCGATGGACAGCAACGGTTTGATTTCGCTGCTGATCTGATAACCCGCAATGTAACCTTCGTCTTTCAGGACTTTGGCTACAGCAACCTTCAACGTGGAAGATGGCATGCTCACGACGGGCTTTTCAGCCATCTGGGCATTACGGATACGAGTTAGCATGTCCGCTAACGGGTCCTGCATACTCATGGGCTAGACGCTCCTAATACAAAATAATTAGCCTTGCGGCTACAGCTTGTCGCCGAGATTTTCCGGGCAAGTAAAAACACGGGCTCAGGCGAGCCGGCAATTCTAGACCTACACCAGAAACGAATCAAGCCCCAAAAGGGGCTTGATTTGATTTCCCGGCTTACCTGACGTCGATTTCTTGCGAAACCGACGACAGGTAGCGAGAGGTACGTCTTACCAGCTGGCTTTAACCAGACCTGGAACGTCGCCACGCATTGCTGCTTCACGCAGCTTGTTACGGCCAAGGCCGAACTTGCGATAGACGCCGTGTGGACGACCGGTGATGCGGCAACGGTTACGCATGCGCGAAGCGCTTGCGTCACGTGGTTGCTTCTGCAGAGCTACGGTAGCTTCCCAACGCGCTTCTGGACTTGCGTTCAGATCAACGATGATTGCTTTGAGCGCTGCACGCTTTACGGCGAACTTGGCAACAGTGAGCTGACGCTTCAGCTCACGGTTTTTCATGCTCTTCTTGGCCATTTTCCTACTCCAATCAGTTGCGGAACGGGAATTTGAAAGCACGCAGCAGTGCGCGGCCTTCGTCATCGTTCTTGGCAGTGGTGGTCAGGGTAATGTCCAGACCGCGGAGAGCATCGATCTTGTCGTAGTCGATTTCCGGGAAGATGATCTGCTCTTTAACGCCCATGCTGTAGTTACCACGACCATCGAAGGACTTGGCATTCAGGCCGCGGAAGTCGCGAACCCGAGGCAGGGAGATCGACAGCAGACGATCCAGGAACTCGTACATACGATCGCGGCGCAGAGTTACTTTGACGCCGATCGGCCAACCTTCACGGACTTTAAAGCCAGCGATGGATTTCCGAGCGTAAGTCACAACAACTTTTTGACCGGTGATCTTTTCCAGGTCAGCAACAGCGTGCTCGATGACTTTCTTGTCGCCGATCGCTTCGCCCAGACCCATGTTCAGGGTGATTTTGGTAACGCGCGGAACTTCCATCACGTTCGCCAGCTTAAGTTCTTCCTTAAGCTTCGGAGCGATTTCCTTCCGGTAAATCTCTTTTAGTCGTGCCATGGTCTTCTACCTAGCAGTGTTCAAGCATCAACCGCTTTTTGGGTCGACTTGAAGACACGAATTTTCTTGCCGTCTTCAACTTTGAAACCAACGCGGTCAGCCTTGTTGGTTGCGCCGTTGAAAATGGCGACGTTGGAAGCGTGCAGTGGCGCTTCTTTCTCGACGATACCGCCCTGTACGCCCGACATCGGGTTTGGCTTGGTATGACGCTTCACCAGGTTGATCCCACCAACGACCAGACGGTCATCAGCGAGAACCTTGAGCACCTTACCGCGCTTACCTTTGTCTTTGCCGGCGATCACGATGATCTCGTCGTCACGACGAATCTTTTGCATGTCGGATCTCCTTACAGTACTTCTGGGGCGAGCGAGACGATCTTCATGAACTTCTCAGTACGAAGTTCACGGGTCACTGGCCCAAAGATACGGGTACCGATCGGCTCTTGCTTGTTGTTCAACAGAACAGCAGCGTTGCCATCGAAGCGGATGATGGAGCCGTCTGCACGACGAACACCGTGGCGAGTGCGGACTACAACAGCAGTCATCACTTGGCCTTTTTTCACCTTACCGCGCGGAATTGCTTCCTTGACGGTCACTTTGATGATGTCACCGATACCAGCGTAACGACGATGGGAGCCACCCAGCACCTTGATGCACATAACGCGGCGAGCGCCGCTGTTATCGGCCACATCGAGCATGGATTGAGTCTGAATCATATAATTTCTCCGACCCCTAGTCCTTAGACTTCCACAGCGCGTTCGAGGATATCAACCAACGCCCAAGACTTGGTCTTGGCTACCGGACGAGTTTCACGAATAGTGACCTTGTCGCCGATATGGCACTGATTGGTTTCGTCGTGCGCGTGCAGCTTAGTCGAACGCTTAACGTATTTACCGTAGATTGGGTGCTTGACGCGACGCTCAATCAGAACGGTGATGGTCTTGTCCATCTTGTCGCTGACAACACGGCCAGTCAGCGTACGGACGGTTTTTTCGGCTTCAGCCATGATTACTTACCTGCCTGCTGGTTGAGCACAGTCTTCACGCGAGCGATGTCACGCTTAACTTGCGAGAGCAGGTGAGACTGCCCCAACTGGCCAGTTGCTTTCTGCATACGCAGATTGAACTGGTCGCGCAGCAGGCCGAGCAGTTGCTCGTTCAGCTGCTGTGCTGATTTTTCACGAAGTTCATTCGCTTTCATCACATCACCGTCCGCTTAACAAAGGAGGTGGCGAGCGGCAGCTTTGCAGCAGCCAGGGCGAAAGCCTCACGCGCCAGCTCTTCAGTAACACCCTCGATTTCATACAGGACTTTGCCTGGCTGAATCTGGGCAACCCAGTACTCGACGTTACCCTTACCTTTACCCATACGAACTTCGAGGGGCTTTTTGGAAATAGGCTTGTCCGGGAATACACGGATCCAGATCTTGCCGCCACGTTTAACGTGACGTGTCAGTGCACGACGCGCTGACTCGATCTGACGAGCGGTGAGACGACCACGAGCAACAGACTTCAGCGCGAACTCGCCGAAGCTGACTTTGCTACCGCGCAATGCCAGACCACGGTTGTGGCCAGTCATTTGCTTGCGGAACTTCGTACGCTTTGGTTGCAACATTTGGCGTACCCCTTACTTAGCAGCTTTTTTACGAGGCGCTGGTGCTTGTGGTTTCAGTTCTTCTTGGCGACCACCAATTACTTCGCCTTTGAAGATCCAAACCTTTACACCGATCACACCATAAGTGGTGTGAGCTTCGTAGTTGGCATAGTCGATGTCGGCACGCAGGGTGTGCAGTGGCACACGACCTTCGCGATACCATTCAGTACGTGCGATTTCAGCACCGCCGAGACGACCGCTCACTTGGATTTTGATGCCTTTGGCACCAATGCGCATGGCGTTCTGTACAGCGCGCTTCATAGCGCGACGGAACATTACGCGGCGCTCCAGCTGCTGAGCTACGCTCTGCGCAACCAGCATACCGTCGAGCTCCGGCTTGCGGATCTCTTCGATATTGATGTGCACAGGCACACCCATTTGCTTGGTCAGGTCCTGACGCAGTTTCTCAACATCTTCACCTTTCTTCCCGATAACGATACCTGGACGAGCGGTGTGGATGGTGATGCGTGCTGTCTGAGCCGGACGATGGATATCGATACGGCTTACGGACGCGCTTTTTAGTTTGTCTTGGAGGTACTCACGCACCTGCAGATCTGCCAGCAGGTAGTCTGCGTAAGTGCGACCGTCTGCGTACCAGACGGAGGTGTGCTCCTTGACGATTCCCAGGCGAATGCCAATGGGATGTACTTTCTGACCCATCTCTTCGACTCCGTTACTTGTCAGCGACCTTGACAGTGATATGGCAAGACCGCTTGACGATGCGATCAGCACGGCCTTTGGCACGTGGCATGATGCGCTTCAGCGAACGCCCTTCGTTGACGAAAACGGTGGAGACCTTCAGGTCATCAACGTCTGCGCCTTCGTTATGCTCGGCGTTGGCTACAGCCGACTCCAGCACTTTCTTCAGGATCTCGGCGGCTTTCTTACTGCTGAAAGCCAACAGGTTGAGCGCTTCGCCCACCTTCTTCCCGCGGATCTGGTCGGCGACCAAGCGGGCTTTCTGGGCGGAGATTCGAGCGCCCGACAACTTAGCGGCTACTTCCATCGTTCCTTACCCCTTAACGCTTGGCTTTCTTGTCTGCCACGTGCCCACGATAAGTGCGGGTACCGGCAAACTCGCCCAGTTTATGGCCGACCATGTCTTCGTTCACGAGAACTGGAACATGCTGACGACCGTTATGCACAGCAATGGTCAGACCGACCATTTGTGGCAGGATCATCGAACGACGCGACCAGGTTTTCACTGGTTTGCGATCGTTCTTTTCCGCCGCCACTTCGATCTTCTTCAGTAGGTGAAGATCAATAAAAGGACCTTTTTTCAGAGAACGTGGCACTGTCGTATCCCTCTATTTACTTGCGACGACGGACGATCATTTTGTCGGTACGCTTATTACCACGAGTCTTCGCGCCCTTAGTCGGGAAGCCCCACGGCGATACCGGATGACGACCACCAGAGGTACGACCTTCACCACCACCATGTGGGTGGTCAACCGGGTTCATGGCAACACCACGAACGGTTGGGCGAACGCCACGCCAGCGTTTGGCACCAGCTTTACCCAGGGAACGCAGGCTGTGCTCGGAGTTCGAGACTTCGCCAAGCGTTGCACGGCACTCAGCCAGTACTTTGCGCATTTCACCGGAGCGAAGACGCAGGGTAACGTACACGCCTTCACGAGCGATCAGCTGTGCAGAAGCACCAGCGGAACGAGCGATCTGTGCGCCTTTACCTGGCTTCAGTTCGATGCCGTGTACGGTGCTACCAACTGGAATGTTGCGCAATTGAAGAGCGTTGCCCGGCTTGATTGGAGCCAAAGCACCAGCAATCAGCTGGTCGCCAGCACTCACGCCTTTAGGGGCGATGATGTAGCGGCGCTCGCCATCTGCGTACAGCAGCAGAGCGATGTGAGCAGTACGGTTTGGATCGTATTCGATACGCTCGACAGTGGCAGCGATGCCATCTTTGTCGTTGCGACGGAAGTCAACCAAACGATAGTGCTGCTTATGACCACCACCCACGTGACGTGTAGTGATACGGCCATTGTTGTTACGACCACCAGACTTCGATTTTTTCTCGAGCAGCGGTGCGTGAGGAGCGCCTTTATGCAGCTCCTGATTGACCACCTTGACCACAAAACGGCGGCCAGGGGAAGTCGGTTTGCATTTAACGATTGCCATGATGCACCCCTTCCTTACTCAGCACTGCTGCTGAAATCGAGATCTTGGCCTGGCTGAAGGGAGATAACTGCCTTCTTCCAGTCATTACGCTTGCCCAGACCGCGAGCAGTGCGCTTGCTCTTACCCAGAACATTCAGGGTAGTAACACGCTCTACTTTCACGCTGAACAGGCTTTCGACGGCCTTCTTGATTTCCAGCTTGGTTGCATCAGTAGCAACCTTGAAAACGAACTGGCCTTTCTTGTCAGCCAGAACCGTGGCCTTCTCGGAAACGTGCGGGCCAAGTAGAACTTTAAATACGCGTTCCTGGTTCATCCCAGCAGCTCCTCGAATTTCTTCACGGCCGACACAGTGATCAACACTTTGTCGTATGCGATCAGACTAACTGGATCGGAACCTTGAACATCACGTACGTCGACGTGAGGCAGGTTACGAGCAGCCAGGTACAGATTCTGGTCAACAGCGTCAGACACGATCAGAACATCAGTCAGACCCATGCCATTCAGCTTGTTCAGCAGATCTTTGGTTTTCGGTGCTTCAACAGCGAAGTCCTGAACCACGACCAGACGTTCAGTACGAACCAGCTCGCCAAGGATGGAACGCAGAGCAGCGCGATACATCTTCTTGTTGAGTTTCTGGCTGTGGTCCTGAGGACGTGCTGCGAAAGTGGTACCGCCGCCACGCCAGATTGGGCTACGGATAGTACCGGCACGAGCGCGACCAGTACCCTTCTGACGCCATGGGCGCTTGCCGCCACCGGAAACGTCGGAACGGGTCTTTTGCTGCTTGCTGCCCTGACGACCGCCAGCCATGTAGGCTACGACTGCCTGGTGCACCAGTGTCTCGTTGAATTCGCCGCCAAATGTCAGTTCGGAAACTTCGATTGCTTGAGCGTCATTTACATTTAATTGCATGTCAGCTTCCCCTTAACCGCGAGCCTTGGCTGCTGGACGTACAACCAGATTGCCGCCAGTAGCGCCAGGAACAGCGCCCTTGACCAACAACAGATTGCGTTCAGCGTCCACGCGCACTACTTCGAGGGACTGCACGGTCACGCGCTCAGCGCCCATATGACCGGACATTTTTTTGCCCTTGAATACACGACCAGGAGTCTGGCACTGGCCGATAGAGCCTGGGACGCGGTGGGATACGGAGTTACCGTGGGTGTTATCCTGGCCACGGAAATTCCAGCGCTTGATCGTACCCTGGAAACCCTTACCTTTGGACTGACCGGTTACATCAACCAGTTGACCAGCAGCGAAGATTTCAGCGTTGATCAGATCGCCAGCCTTGTATTCGCCTTCTTCAAGACGGAACTCAAGAACAGTGCGACCAGCAGCTACATTCGCCTTGGCGAAGTGGCCAGCTTGAGCAGCTGTAACACGCGAAGCGCGACGCTCGCCGACAGTGACTTGCACTGCACGATAGCCATCGGTTTCTTCGGTTTTGAACTGAGTGACGCGATTCGGCTCGATCTCAATGACCGTGACCGGAATGGAGACACCTTCTTCGGTGAAAATACGGGTCATACCGCATTTACGACCGACTACACCAATAGTCATGTTGTAAACCTCATGAGTGTACGGGGCTTTCACCCGCTATGGCCGCCCATTTCAGAGCGTTACACGACTAAGACCCGAGTCTTAGCCGAGGCTGATCTGCACTTCCACACCGGCCGCAAGATCAAGCTTCATAAGAGCATCAACGGTTTTATCCGTTGGCTGGACGATGTCCAGAACGCGCTTATGAGTGCGGATCTCGTACTGGTCGCGCGCGTCTTTGTTGACGTGCGGGGAAACCAGAACGGTGAACCGCTCTTTACGGGTCGGCAGTGGAATTGGACCACGCACCTGAGCACCAGTACGTTTCGCGGTTTCCACGATTTCCTGGGTTGATTGGTCGATCAGGCGATGGTCAAAAGCCTTCAACCTGATACGGATTTGCTGATTTTGCATTGGATTTCAGACTCCAGATTGCTGTTCCCACCGAGCGCAATACGCCCGTTAAAAGGAGGCGCAATTCTATAGACGAGCTAACAGAGTGTCAACCCAATAAAAAAGCCCCCGCAAGCGGAGGCTTTTTCTTGAATCAACGCTTAAGCGATGATTTTGGCTACGACGCCAGCGCCGACGGTACGACCGCCTTCACGGATAGCGAAACGCAGACCGTCTTCCATTGCGATTGGCTTGATCAGGGTAACGGAAACTTTCACGTTATCACCTGGCATTACCATCTCAACGCCTTCCGGCAGTTCGCAGCTACCAGTTACGTCGGTAGTACGGAAGTAGAACTGTGGACGGTAGCCTTTGAAGAACGGAGTGTGACGACCGCCTTCTTCTTTGCTCAGAACGTAGATTTCAGCTTCGAACTGAGTGTGCGGCTTGACGGTGCCTGGCTTGACCAGAACCTGGCCACGCTCAACGTCGTCACGCTTGGTGCCACGCAGCAGAACGCCGCAGTTCTCACCAGCACGGCCTTCGTCCAGCAGCTTGCGGAACATCTCAACGCCAGTGCAAGTAGTTTTGGTAGTGTCGCGCAGACCTACGATTTCTACTTCTTCCTGGATCTTGATGATGCCACGCTCAACACGACCAGTTACAACAGTACCGCGACCGGAGATCGAGAATACGTCTTCGATTGGCATCAGGAACGGCTTGTCGATAGCGCGCTCAGGCTCTGGGATGTAGCTGTCCAGAGTCTCAACCAGCTTCTTGACAGCCGAAGTACCCATTTCGTTGTCGTCTTGGCCGTTCAGAGCCATCAGAGCCGAACCGATGATGATCGGAGTGTCGTCGCCCGGGAAGTCGTAAGTGCTCAGCAGATCGCGCACTTCCATCTCAACCAGTTCCAGCAGCTCAGCGTCGTCAACCATGTCAGCCTTGTTCAGGAAGACAACGATGTACGGAACGCCAACCTGACGGGACAGCAGGATGTGCTCACGAGTTTGTGGCATCGGACCATCAGCAGCCGAACAAACCAGGATAGCGCCGTCCATCTGAGCAGCACCAGTGATCATGTTTTTTACGTAGTCAGCGTGACCTGGGCAGTCAACGTGTGCGTAGTGACGCACGGACGAATCGTATTCAACGTGAGCGGTGTTGATGGTGATACCACGAGCTTTCTCTTCCGGGGCGCTGTCGATCTTGTCGAAGTCAACCTTTGCGGAACCGAAAACTTCGGAGCAAACGCGAGTCAGAGCAGCGGTCAGAGTGGTTTTACCGTGGTCAACGTGACCGATGGTGCCAACGTTGACGTGCGGTTTGTTACGTTCAAATTTTTCTTTAGCCACGACAGTGAACTCCTAGCCTAAAGGGGCTGAATCAGCCTTGTTTTTTAACGATAGCTTCGACGACATTCGACGGAGCTTCGGAGTATTTGGAGAATTCCATAGAGTAGCTCGCGCGACCCTGAGACATGGAGCGGACGTCGGTTGCATAACCGAACATCTCACCCAACGGAACTTCGGCGCGGATAACCTTGCCGGAAACCGTATCTTCCATACCCTGGATCAGACCACGACGACGGTTCAGGTCACCCATCACGTCACCCATGTAGTCCTCAGGTGTTACAACTTCAACCTTCATGATCGGCTCAAGAACAACACCGCCACCTTTGGTAGCCAGTTGCTTGGTCGCCATGGAGGCCGCCACCTTGAACGCCATCTCGTTGGAGTCGACGTCGTGGTAAGAACCATCGAAAACGGTAGCCTTCAGGCCGATCAGCGGATAGCCGGCAACAACACCGTTCTTCATCTGCTCTTCGATACCCTTCTGGATAGCCGGGATGTATTCCTTAGGAACAACACCACCCACTACTTCGTTCACGAATTGCAGACCTTCCTGACCTTCATCAGCAGGGGCAAAACGGATCCAGCAATGGCCAAACTGACCACGACCGCCGGACTGACGAACGAACTTGCCTTCGATCTCACAAGCCTTCGTGATCTTCTCACGATAGGAAACCTGTGGTTTACCGATGTTGGCTTCGACGTTGAACTCACGGCGCATCCGGTCAACCAGGATGTCCAGGTGCAATTCGCCCATGCCAGAGATGATCGTTTGACCAGTCTCTTCATCAGTCTTGACGCGGAAAGACGGGTCTTCCTGAGCAAGTTTGCCCAGAGCGATACCCATTTTTTCCTGGTCATCCTTGGTTTTTGGCTCAACGGCAACCGAAATAACCGGCTCCGGGAAGTCCATGCGAACCAGGATGATTGGCTTTTCAGCGGAGCAGAGGGTATCACCAGTGGTGACGTCCTTCATGCCAATCAGGGCCGCGATGTCGCCAGCGCGTACTTCCTTGATCTCTTCACGGGTGTTTGCGTGCATTTGCACCATACGACCCACGCGCTCTTTCTTGCCTTTTACCGAGTTGATAACGCCGTCGCCGGAGCTCAACACGCCCGAGTAAACGCGAGCAAAGGTCAAGGTACCCACGAATGGGTCGGTAGCGATCTTGAACGCCAGAGCCGAGAACGGCTCGTTGTCGTCTGCATGACGCTCCATCTCAACAGTCTCGTCATCCGGATCGGAACCCTTGATGGCAGGAATGTCGACTGGCGCCGGCAGGTAGTCGATAACGGCGTCGAGAACCAGGGGAACACCCTTGTTCTTGAAGGAAGAACCGCAAACAGCAAGAACGATTTCACCAGCGATTGTACGCTGACGCAGTGCGCCCTTGATTTCCTCGATGGAAAGCTCTTCGCCCTCGAGGTACTTGTTCATCAGCTCTTCGCTGGCTTCAGCAGCAGCTTCAACCATGTTGCTGCGCCACTCTTCAGCCAATTCCTGCAGCTCAGCAGGGATCGCTTCGCGACGAGCAGCCATACCCTTGTCAGCATCATCCCAGTAAACAGCTTCCATGGTCATCAGATCGATCTGACCCTGGAAATTGTCTTCTGCACCGATAGCCAACTGGATTGGCACTGGAGTGTGACCCAGACGCTGCTTGATCTGACCGATCACGCGCAGGAAGTTCGCACCAGCACGGTCCATCTTGTTTACATAAACAAGACGCGGAACGCCGTATTTGTTGGCTTGACGCCATACGGTTTCCGACTGAGGCTCAACGCCCGAAGTACCGCAGAAAACCACGACAGCACCGTCGAGAACACGCAGCGAACGCTCTACTTCAATAGTGAAGTCAACGTGGCCGGGGGTATCGATGATGTTGAAGCGATACTTGTCGAATTGCTTGGCAGAACCAGCCCAGAAGGCTGTGGTTGCAGCGGAAGTAATGGTAATACCCCGCTCCTGCTCTTGCACCATCCAGTCCATGGTCGCGGCGCCATCATGCACCTCGCCCATCTTGTGGTTTACGCCAGTGTAAAAAAGGACGCGCTCGGTGGTCGTGGTTTTACCAGCATCCACGTGAGCAACGATACCGATGTTACGGTAGCGGTTAATCGGAGTAGTACGAGCCATAAAGCCCTCGCAAAATTAGTGACGCCGGAATTAGAAGCGGTAGTGCGAGAAAGCTTTGTTAGCTTCAGCCATACGGTGCACGTCTTCACGCTTCTTAACTGCAGCACCTTTACCTTCAGCGGCGTCCAACAGTTCGCCAGCCAAACGCAGAGCCATAGACTTTTCGCCACGCTTGCGCGCGAAGTCTACCAGCCAGCGCATTGCCAATGCATTACGACGGGACGGACGAACTTCAACCGGAACCTGGTAAGTAGCACCGCCTACACGGCGCGACTTCACTTCGACCAGCGGAGCGATGGCGTCGAGAGCTTTCTCGAAGATTTCCAGGGGGTCGCTGTTCTTGCGTTCTTTAACCTTGTCCAGCGCGCCATAAACGATACGCTCGGCAACGGCTTTCTTGCCGCTTTCCATCACGTGGTTCATGAACTTGGCCAGGATTTGGCTTCCGTATTTTGGATCGTCAAGCACTTCGCGCTTGGCTGCTACGCGTCTTCTTGGCATGGATAAGCCCTCAAACGGTCTTCAGGTTAGCTCGGAACCACCATCCCCAGAGGAATGCGTCCGACCTTACTCTTATCGACTCAGAAAAATAGAAATCTGCAAATTCAAACAGAAGCCTAATACTACTTAGGCTTCTTGGTACCGTATTTCGAGCGACCCTGGTTACGACCTTTAACGCCGGAAGTATCCAAAGAACCACGAACGGTGTGATAACGAACACCTGGTAAGTCTTTTACACGACCGCCACGGATCAGTACCACGCTGTGTTCTTGCAGGTTGTGACCTTCACCACCGATGTACGAGGAAACCTCGAAACCGTTGGTCAGGCGCACACGGCAGACTTTACGCAATGCCGAGTTAGGTTTTTTCGGCGTGGTGGTATACACACGAGTGCACACACCGCGACGTTGCGGGCAGTTCTGCAGCGCAGGCACGTCGGATTTCTCGACGATACGCTTACGCGGCTGACGTACCAGCTGGTTGATAGTTGCCATCTACTAGCTCCACTGTTGTCTTGCGACGCTATTGTCTTACAAGAAAAGCAAATGACAGGGCGCAAGCCCCGCCAAATTTAGGGGTACAAGAGTCTAAAGAGGATCCTGCCCCCAGTCAAGACAAAGCCCCGACCTCTTCCTCCAGCGACCACAGCTGAATACTGTGGCTGCCGGAGGAAAATGCCGAGGCTTTACTCTTAATTACCGCTGGAGTTCAACGCTTCAGTCAGAGCGGCTTCTACTTCGCTCGCACTGACACGCAACGGCTTGTCGATATCACGGCGACGCTTACGCTCGCTGTGGTACGCCAGACCGGTACCAGCCGGGATCAGACGACCCACGACTACGTTTTCCTTCAGGCCGCGCAGGTAGTCACGCTTGCCGGTCACTGCCGCTTCGGTCAGTACGCGGGTTGTCTCCTGGAAGGAGGCCGCGGAGATGAACGACTCGGTGGACAGGGAAGCTTTGGTGATACCCAGCAATACACGAGTGAACTTGGAGACAAACTTGTCTTCCGTGCTCAGACGCTCGTTCTCTACCAGAACGTGAGTCAGCTCCATCTGGTCGCCCTTGATGAAACTGGAATCGCCAGACTCGGCGATCTCAACTTTACGCAGCATCTGACGCAGAATGGTCTCGATGTGCTTGTCGTTGATCTTCACGCCTTGCAGACGATAAACGTCCTGGATCTCGTTGACGATGTACTTGGCGAGAGCGCTGACACCCAACAGACGCAGGATGTCGTGCGGATCGCTAGGACCGTCGGAAATAACTTCACCACGGTTGACCTGCTCACCCTCGAAGACGTTCAGGTGACGCCATTTCGGGATCAGCTCTTCGTACGGATCGCTACCGTCGTTCGGGGTGATGACCAGGCGACGCTTGCCCTTGGTCTCTTTACCGAACGCGATGGTACCGCTGACTTCAGCAAGGATCGACGCCTCTTTCGGACGACGAGCTTCGAACAAGTCGGCAACACGCGGCAGACCACCGGTGATGTCACGGGTCTTGGAAGTTTCTTGCGGAATACGAGCGATAACATCACCGATCGCGATCTGCGCACCGTCCGCCACGCCGACCAGGGCGTTGGCTGGCAGGAAGTACTGAGCCGGTACGTCGGTACCTGGCAGCAGCAGATCCTTGCCATCCAGACCAACCATCTTCACGGCAGGACGAATGTCTTTACCGGCAGCTGGACGGTCCTTGGCATCAAGAACTTCAATGTTGGTCATACCGGTCAATTCGTCTGTCTGACGCTTGATCGTGATGCCTTCTTCCATGCCCACGTAGGTCACGGTACCTTTCATTTCGGTAACGATTGGGTGGGTGTGCGGATCCCACTTGGCCACGATCGAACCAGCGTCGACCTTATCGCCTTCCTTCACCGAAATCACAGCACCGTAAGGCAGCTTGTAACGCTCACGCTCACGACCGAAGTCATCAGCGATGGCCAGCTCACCGGAACGCGACACGGCAACCAGGTGACCATCCACTCGCTCAACGTGTTTCAGGTTGTGCAGGCGAACAGTACCGCCGTTCTTGACCTGAACGCTGTCAGCAGCGGAGGTCCGGCTTGCAGCACCACCGATGTGGAACGTACGCATTGTCAGCTGGGTACCAGGCTCACCGATCGACTGAGCAGCGATTACGCCGACAGCTTCACCGATGTTGACCTGATGACCACGAGCCAGGTCACGACCGTAGCACTTGGCACAGATGCCGTAGCGGGTTTCGCAGCTGATTGGCGAGCGAACGATAACTTCGTCGATGCTGTTCAGCTCGATGAACTCTACCCACTTCTCATCTACCAGCGTACCGGCAGGAACGATGACGTCTTCGGTACCCGGCTTGAATACGTCACGGGCGATAACTCGACCCAGAACGCGCTCACCCAGAGGCTCAACAACGTCACCGCCTTCAATGTGCGGAGTCATCAGCAGGCCATGTTCGGTACCGCAATCAACTTCGGTAACGACCAGATCCTGGGCAACGTCTACCAGACGACGAGTCAGGTAACCGGAGTTCGCGGTTTTCAACGCGGTATCCGCAAGACCTTTACGAGCACCGTGAGTCGAGATGAAGTACTGAAGTACGCTCAAGCCTTCACGGAAGTTCGCAGTGATCGGCGTCTCGATGATCGAGCCGTCCGGCTTGGCCATCAGACCACGCATACCGGCCAGCTGACGGATCTGGGCAGCAGAACCCCGGGCACCGGAGTCAGCCATCATGTACATCGAGTTGAACGATTCCTGGTCAACAGTCTCACCGTGACGGTCGACAACCTTCTCTTTCGAGAGGTTCGACATCATCGCCTTGGAGACTTCATCGTTGGCCTTGGACCAGAGGTCGATCACCTTGTTGTACTTCTCGCCCTGAGTTACCAGGCCCGAGGCGTACTGACTTTCGATCTCTTTAACTTCTTCGGTAGCAGCATCGATGATGCGAGCTTTTTCATCCGGGATAACGAAGTCGTTAACACCGATCGAAACACCCGAAATGGTCGAATAGGCAAAACCGGTATACATCAGCTGGTCAGCGAAAATAACGGTCTCTTTCAGACCAACCACGCGGTAGCACTGGTTGATCAGCTTGGAGATCGCCTTTTTCTTCATCGGCTGGTTGACGACGTCATAGGACAGGCCGGCCGGAACTACCTGGAACAGCAACGCACGGCCGACAGTGGTGTCGACGATACGGGTGTTCTTGACGCTGCCGCCATCACGATCGTTGACCGTTTCATGGATACGGACTTTCACCTTGGCGTGCAGAGCAGCTTCGCCGGCGCGGAATACGCGGTCGACTTCCTGCAGATCCGCAAACACACGACCTTCGCCCTTGGCGTTGATCGCTTCACGAGTCATGTAGTACAGACCCAATACAACGTCCTGCGAAGGAACGATGATTGGCTCACCGTTCGCTGGCGAAAGGATGTTGTTGGTCGACATCATCAGCGCACGCGCTTCAAGCTGGGCTTCCAGCGTCAGCGGTACGTGAACAGCCATCTGGTCGCCGTCGAAGTCGGCGTTGTACGCAGCACAGACCAGCGGGTGCAGCTGGATAGCCTTACCTTCGATCAGAACCGGTTCAAACGCCTGGATACCCAGACGGTGAAGAGTTGGCGCACGGTTGAGCAGGACCGGGTGTTCGCGGATCACTTCAGCGAGAACGTCCCAAACCTCTGGCAGCTCGCGCTCGACCATTTTCTTGGCAGCTTTGATGGTCGTAGCCAGGCCACGCATTTCCAGCTTGCCGAAAATGAACGGCTTGAACAGCTCGAGAGCCATTTTCTTAGGCAGACCGCACTGGTGCAGACGCAGGGTCGGACCAACGGTAATTACCGAACGACCAGAGTAGTCAACACGCTTACCGAGCAAGTTCTGACGGAAACGACCCTGCTTACCCTTGATCATGTCAGCCAGGGATTTCAGAGGACGCTTGTTGGAACCGGTGATTGCACGACCGCGACGGCCGTTGTCGAGCAGCGCATCGACAGCTTCCTGCAACATACGCTTTTCGTTGCGCACGATGATGTCCGGAGCAGACAGATCCAGCAGGCGCTTCAAACGGTTGTTACGGTTGATCACTCGACGATACAGATCGTTGAGGTCGGAAGTCGCGAAACGACCGCCATCCAGCGGAACCAATGGACGCAGATCTGGCGGCAGAACCGGCAGAACGGTCAGAACCATCCACTCAGGCAGGTTGCCCGAGCCCTGGAAGGCTTCCATCAGCTTCAGACGCTTGGAAAGCTTCTTGATTTTGGTTTCGGAGTTGGTTTGCGGAATTTCTTCACGCAGACGGCCAATCTCGTGCTCCAGATCGATAGCGTGCAGCAGTTCACGGACAGCTTCAGCACCCATGCGGGCATCGAAATCATCACCGAACTCTTCCAGCGCTTCAAAGTACTGCTCGTCGTTCAGCAACTGACCTTTTTCAAGGGTAGTCATGCCCGGATCGATAACGACATAGCTCTCGAAATAGAGAACGCGCTCGATATCACGCAGGGTCATGTCCATCAGCAGGCCGATACGGGACGGCAGGGACTTCAGGAACCAGATGTGGGCAACCGGCGAAGCCAGCTCGATGTGAGCCATACGCTCACGACGAACTTTTGCCAGTGCAACTTCAACGCCGCACTTCTCGCAGATGACGCCACGGTGCTTCAGGCGCTTGTACTTTCCGCACAAGCACTCGTAATCCTTGACCGGGCCAAAGATCTTGGCGCAGAACAGACCGTCACGCTCAGGCTTGAACGTACGGTAGTTGATGGTTTCCGGCTTTTTAACTTCACCGAACGACCACGAGCGGATCATCTCAGGCGACGCCAACCCGATACGGATCGCGTCAAACTCTTCGACTTGACCCTGGTTTTTCAGCAAATTCAGTAGGTCTTTCAAGGCTTTCCCTCCTGGCGGAGCAGGGAGCGGGCCATACGGCACCACTCCCGATTCGCGTCACGTGTTATTCGGTTTCCAGATCGATATCGATACCGAGCGAACGGATTTCTTTGATCAACACGTTGAAGGACTCGGGCATGCCCGGCTCCATACGGTGATCGCCGTCCACGATGTTTTTGTACATCTTGGTACGACCGTTCACATCGTCCGACTTCACTGTGAGCATTTCTTGCAGAGTGTACGCTGCGCCGTATGCTTCCAGCGCCCACACTTCCATCTCCCCGAAACGCTGACCACCGAACTGCGCCTTACCACCCAGCGGCTGCTGGGTAACCAGGCTGTAAGAACCAGTGGAACGCGCGTGCATCTTGTCGTCCACCAAGTGGTTCAGCTTCAGCATGTACATGTAGCCAACTGTTACAGCGCGCTCAAACTTGTTGCCGGTACGACCGTCAAACAGTTGCATCTGGCCGCTTTCTGGCATGTCTGCCAGTTTGAGCATTGCCTTGATTTCACGCTCTTTGGCACCGTCGAAAACCGGAGTAGCCATAGGTACGCCATTGCGAAGGTTCTTCGCGAGATCCTGGATTTCCTTGTCGGAGAGGTCATCCAGACTTTCCTGGCGACCGCCGATTTCGTTGTAGATCTCGTTGAGGAACTTGCGCAACTCAGCAACTTTACGCTGTTCTTCGAGCATGCGATTGATCTTCTCGCCCAGACCTTTGGCCGCAAGGCCCAGGTGGGTTTCGAGAATCTGACCAACGTTCATACGCGAAGGTACGCCCAGCGGGTTGAGGACGATATCCACAGGTGTGCCGTTGGCATCGTGCGGCATATCTTCAACCGGCATGATCACGGAGACCACACCCTTGTTACCGTGGCGACCGGCCATCTTGTCGCCCGGCTGGATGCGACGACGGATTGCCAGGTAGACCTTGACGATTTTCAGAACGCCTGGAGCAAGGTCATCACCCTGCTGCAGCTTGCGTTTCTTGTCTTCAAACTTGTCATCGAGCAGGCGACGACGATCAACGATGTAAGCCTGGGCTTTCTCAAGCTGCTCGTTCAGAGCATCTTCAGCCATGCGCAGCTTGAACCACTGACCATGCTCAAGACCGTCGAGAACTTCATCGGTGATTTCCTGACCTTTCTTCAGGCCAGCACCGCCTTCAACTACGCGACCAACCAGAGCAGCACGCAGACGCTCGAAAGTAGCGCCTTCGACGATACGGAACTCTTCGTTCAGATCCTTGCGGATCTCGTCGAGTTGCGACTTCTCGATGGACAGTGCGCGAGCGTCACGCTCAACACCATCACGGGTGAAGACCTGTACGTCGATGACAGTACCCTTGGTACCGGTAGGTACGCGCAGGGAAGTGTCTTTAACGTCGCTGGCTTTCTCACCGAAGATGGCGCGCAGCAGTTTTTCTTCTGGAGTCAGCTGGGTTTCACCTTTAGGGGTGACCTTGCCTACCAGAATATCGCCAGCGCCTACTTCAGCACCGACATAAACGATACCGGCTTCGTCCAGCTTGTTCAGAGCAGCTTCACCCACGTTCGGGATGTCAGCCGTGATTTCCTCTGGGCCAAGCTTGGTGTCACGAGCAACGCAAGTCAGTTCCTGGATATGGATCGTGGTGAAACGATCTTCCTGAACTACACGCTCGGACAGACAGATGGAGTCCTCGAAGTTGAAACCGTTCCAGGCCATGAACGCGATGCGCATGTTCTGACCCAGAGCCAGTTCACCCATATCGGTGGACGGACCGTCAGCCATGATGTCGCTGCGCTGAACGCGATCACCCTTGCTCACCAGCGGACGCTGGTTGATGCAGGTGTTCTGGTTGGAGCGGGTGTACTTGGTCAGGTTGTAGATATCTACACCCGCCTCGCCCGTTTCAACTTCGTCATCGGCAACACGCACAACGATGCGGCTTGCATCAACCGAGTCGATCACACCGCCACGACGAGCCACGACACAAACGCCGGAGTCACGGGCAACGTTGCGCTCCATGCCGGTACCGACCAGCGGCTTGTCGGCACGCAGGGTTGGTACAGCCTGACGCTGCATGTTCGAACCCATCAACGCACGGTTGGCGTCGTCGTGCTCGAGGAACGGAATCAGGGAAGCTGCGACCGAAACTACCTGCTTGGGCGAAACGTCCATCAGGGTTACGTCGGCAGGCGCCTTGACGGTGAATTCATTCAGGTGACGAACGGCTACCAGCTCGTCAATCAGTTCCTGCTTGTCGTTCATTGCGGCCGAAGCCTGTGCAATGACGTGGTCCGCTTCTTCGATTGCCGAAAGGAAAACGATTTCGTCGGTTACCAGACCTTCCTTCACAACACGGTACGGGCTCTCAAGGAAACCATACTGGTTGGTACGGGCATAGGCTGCCAGGGAGTTGATCAGGCCGATGTTCGGACCTTCCGGTGTTTCAATCGGACATACGCGACCATAGTGAGTCGGGTGTACGTCACGAACTTCAAAGCCGGCGCGCTCACGAGTCAGACCACCAGGGCCGAGTGCAGAAACACGACGCTTGTGGGTAATCTCGGAAAGCGGGTTGTTCTGGTCCATGAACTGGGAAAGCTGGCTGGAACCGAAGAACTCCTTGACTGCCGCTGCGACAGGCTTGGCGTTGATCAGGTCCTGAGGCATCAGGCCTTCACTTTCTGCCATGGACAGACGTTCTTTGACAGCACGCTCTACGCGGACCAGACCGACACGGAACTGGTTCTCGGCCATTTCGCCAACGCAACGAACACGACGGTTACCGAGGTGGTCGATGTCATCGACAATGCCTTTACCGTTACGGATGTCGACGAGAGTCTTCAGAACGGCAACGATGTCTTCTTTGCACAGTACGCCCGAACCTTCGATCTCGGTGCGACCGATACGACGGTTAAACTTCATGCGACCTACAGCAGACAGATCGTAGCGCTCTGGGCTGAAGAACAGGTTGTTGAACAGTGTTTCAGCGGCATCTTTGGTTGGTGGCTCACCAGGACGCATCATGCGATAGATTTCGACCAGGGCTTCCAGTTGGTTGCCGGTGGAGTCGATCTTCAATGTGTCGGAGATGAACGGACCGCAATCGATGTCGTTCGTGTACAGAGTCTCGATCCGGACAACCTGGGCCTTGGCGATTTTTGCCAGGATTTCGGTGTTCAGTTCGGTGTTGCATTCAGCGATGATTTCACCAGTCGCAGGATGCACGATGACCTTGGCGGTAGTGCGGCCCAGGACGTAGTCCAGTGGCACTTCCAGCTCTTTGATCCCGGCTTTTTCCAGCTGATTGATGTGACGAGCGGTAATACGGCGACCTTGCTCGACAATAACCTTGCCGTTGCCATCCTGGATATCGAGGACAGCAATTTCACCACGCAGGCGCTGAGGCACCAGCTCCAGGCTCAGGCTTTCACCGCGAACATGGAAAACGTTGGTGGTGTAGAACGCATCAAGCACTTGCTCGGTTGTATAACCAAGGGCGCGCAGCAATACGGAAGCAGGCAGCTTGCGACGACGGTCGATACGGACGAATACGCAGTCTTTCGGATCGAACTCGAAGTCCAGCCACGAACCACGGTAAGGAATGATGCGAGCGGAGTACAGCAGCTTGCCGGAGCTATGCGTCTTGCCACGATCGTGGTCGAAGAATACGCCTGGCGAACGGTGAAGCTGGGACACGATTACACGCTCGGTACCGTTGATTACGAAGGTACCGTTCTCAGTCATCAGGGGGATTTCACCCATGTAGACTTCTTGCTCTTTGATGTCCTTGATCGCTTTGTTCGACGACTCTTTGTCGAAAATGATCAGACGGACCTTGACTCGCAGAGGTACAGCGTAAGTCACACCGCGCAGCACGCACTCTTTGACATCAAATGCCGGTTCGCCCAAGCGATAACCTACATACTCCAGCGCAGCATTGCCGGAGTAGCTGATGATCGGGAAAACGGATTTGAAGGCTGCATGCAGACCGACGTCGCGGAACTGATCTTTGGTCGCTCCCGCCTGCAGGAATTCGCGATACGAATCCAGCTGGATGGCCAGTAGATACGGCACATCCATTACGTCCGGCAACTTGCTAAAGTCCTTGCGGATACGTTTTTTCTCAGTATATGAGTAAGCCATCAGCGTTCCCCAGCTTGGTCACCTGCTTGTTTGGCTCCCTCCCGACGGAAGCAGCCAGAAAATCGTGCAAACCCCTTGGTTTGCGCCACCATCTTGGTGGTACTTGCACGTTATGGACGCTGGCAAAGCCAATCGTCTGTAACGGAAAAAGGCCGGTGGCAAAAGCCACCAGCCATCAGCCTTTCGCTTAACGCGTGGGCTGGACGTTCAAAATCGATGCTTATTTCAGCTCGACTTTGGCGCCTGCTTCTTCCAGAGCAGCTTTGGCTTTGTCAGCAGCGTCTTTTGCTACTGCTTCCAGAACCAGGGCTGGAGCGCCGTCAACGACTGCCTTGGCTTCTTTCAGGCCCAGACCGGTCAGTTCACGAACAGCTTTAATTACGTTAACTTTCTTCTCGCCAGCTTCAACCAGCATGACGTTGAATTCGGTTTGCTCTTCAACAACAGCAGCAGCAACAGCTGGACCAGCCGAAGCAGCGGCAGCAGTTACGCCGAATTTTTCTTCGAAAGCTTTGATCAGCTCAACAACCTGCAGAACGGACATCTCGGCTACTGCGTTGAGGATATCGTCTTGAGAGATAGACATGAATCTAATTCCTGAATTGGGGGACGGCCTACGCGACCATCGAAATAAACAAAAATACGCGAGAGAAAATGCTCAGCCTTAGGCTGCGGCAGCTTCTTTCTGGTCGCGAACAGCCGCCAGAGTACGAGCCAATTTGCTGGTAGCGCCTTGAATCACGCTCATCAGCTGGGAAATTGCTTCGTCACGGGTCGGCAAGGTTGCCAGTACGTCGATCTGATTAGCTGCGAGGAACTTGCCCTCGAACGCAGCTGCCTTGATCTCGAACTTGTCCTGACCTTTCGCAAACTCTTTGAACAAACGCGCAGCAGCGCCTGGATGCTCGTTGGAGAATGCGATCAAGGTCGGGCCTGTGAACGCGTCATTGAGGACACTGTAATCAGTACCTTCAACAGCGCGCTTGAGCAGGGTGTTACGTACGACACGTACGTATACGCCAGCTTCACGAGCCTCTTTACGGAGTCCGGTCATTGCGCCTACTGTCACGCCACGGGCATCAGCCACGACAGCAGACAGAGCGACTTTGGCAGCCTCGTTGACTTCAGCGACGATGGCCTTCTTGTCTTCGAGTTTAATTGCCACGGGTTTAACTCCTGCTTGTTACCGTTTCATCTGGCCGGAGCCGGATGTCGTTTTGGTGTCTGATTCGGTAAGGAACCGGGAGCACCATCTGCGTAGGCTTGTGGTTTAAGACTTGCGTCGCCTACGGTCTTGGATAGCCCCCGCCAGGCAGGGACCCCAATTTTTAGTAACACAAAAATGTGTTACGTCTGTCTTACGCGTCCAGAGAACCCTGGTCGATGACCAGACCTGGGCCCATGGTGGTGCTCAGGGTAACGCGCTTGACATAAATGCCTTTCGAGGAAGCTGGCTTGATGCGCTTGAGATCAGCGATCAGAGCTTCAACGTTTTCCTTCAGCTTGACTGCGTCGAAACCGACCTTGCCAACGGAAGTGTGGATAATGCCGTTTTTGTCGGTGCGATAACGAACCTGACCAGCCTTGGCGTTCTTGACAGCGTTAGCGACGTCAGGAGTAACGGTACCGACTTTCGGGTTAGGCATCAGGCCACGTGGACCCAGAACCTGACCCAATTGACCAACAACGCGCATTGCATCAGGAGAAGCAATAACTACGTCGTAGTTCAGGTCGCCAGCTTTCATTTCGGCAGCCAGATCGTCCATACCAACGCGGTCAGCACCAGCAGCCAGAGCAGCTTCAGCAGCCGGGCCTTGGGTGAAGACAGCAACACGTACGGTTTTACCGGTACCGTGCGGCAGAACGGTTGCGCTACGAACAACCTGGTCAGACTTACGAGGGTCAACGCCCAGGTTAACAGCAACGTCTACAGACTCGCTGAACTTGACGGTAGACAGCTCGGTCAGCAGAGCAGCAGCGTCTACGAAGTTGTAGACCTTGCCAGCTTCCAGCTTGCTAGCGATTGCCTTTTGACGTTTGGTCAACTTAGCCATTACACACCCTCCACGTTAAGGCCCATGCTACGAGCGGAACCGGCGATGGTACGCACGGCCGCTTCCAGGTCTGCAGCTGTCAGATCAGCGCTTTTTGCTTTAGCGATGTCTTCCAGTTGAGCACGAGTCACGGTGCCAACTTTAACGGTGTTCGGGCGAGCCGAGCCGCTGGTCAAGCCTGCAGCTTTCTTCAGCAGAACAGAGGCAGGGGTACTTTTTGTTTCAAAAGTGAAGCTACGGTCGCTGTATACAGTGATGATCACTGGAGTCGGCAAGCCTGGCTCAAGACCCTGAGTACGGGCGTTGAATGCTTTACAGAATTCCATGATGTTCACACCGTGCTGACCCAGAGCAGGACCAACTGGCGGGCTAGGGTTAGCCTGAGCGGCTTTCACTTGCAGCTTGATGTATGCGGTTATCTTCTTGGCCATGAGGCACTCCAATTACGGGTTCAAACGCCAATAAAGGCTCCCCGGCTACTTACACGTATATCCCAGTGACGAAAAAACCCCACAGCCTTAGGCTGCGGGGTATGGGATTCCAGCTCAGTTATGCCTTTTCGACCTGACTGAACTCTAGTTCTACCGGAGTAGAACGTCCGAAAATGAGCACCGCCACTTGGATACGGCTCTTTTCGTAGTTAACTTCTTCGACCGTGCCATTAAAATCAGCAAACGGGCCGTCGGTGACGCGAACAACTTCACCTGGCTCGAACAGTGTTTTTGGCTTCGGCTTATCGCTGCCATCAGCAACGCGACGCAGAATTGCTTCTGCCTCTTTGTCGGTGATTGGAGCTGGCTTATCAGCAGTACCGCCGATGAAACCCATGACGCGAGGAGTGTCCTTGACCAAGTGCCAAGTACCCTCATTCATTTCCATCTGGACAAGCACATAACCTGGGAAGAATTTACGCTCGCTTTTGCGTTTCTGGCCATTACGCATCTCAACCACTTCTTCAGTGGGAACCAGAATTTCGCCGAAGCCATCTTCCATGCCTGCCAGCTTCACACGCTCGATCAACGAGCGCATTACATGCTTCTCGTAACCCGAGTAAGCATGCACTACGTACCAACGCTTAGCCACGGGACACCCTTAGCCAACTATCAAGGAAACAAGCCAGCCGAGCAGGGAGTCAAGCCCCCACAACAGCAACGCCATGACCAACACAACAGCCACCACAATCAAAGTGGTCTGCGTGGTCTCTTGGCGAGTAGGCCATACGACTTTACGGATCTCTGCGCGCGCTTCCTTTGCAAGAACAAAGAAGGCCTTGCCTTTTCCGGTTTGAAGAGCAACAAACGCAGCAACAGCAGCAATTGCCAGAAGCACAAGAACACGATACAGAATCGGGGCCGACGAGTAATACTGATTACCGACAACACCAACGACAACCAAAGCGACTACCAAGAGCCATTTCAGCGAGTCAAAGCGAGAGTCTGATGCTTCAGCCTTGGGATTCATCTACGGAGATCCTGTGAAAAGAAAGCCAGATTACATCTAGGGAATCTGGCAGGTCAGGAGGGAATCGAACCCCCAACCTACGGTTTTGGAGACCGTCGCTCTGCCAATTGAGCTACTGACCTAAAAGCAAAATCAGGCCGACCATTATGCGGACCCGACAAGAGTTTTTCAACACCTCATTCAGCCTCACCAGCAGATACTGCCGATAACACCGAAAGCTTCAAGCGCAACACATCAAGAGTGAAGCCACTTAAAACAAAGGCAGATATTTTCATATCTGCCTTTAGCAATGGAGCTCTTGAGCGGATTTGAACCGCTGACCTCACCCTTACCAAGGGTGTGCTCTACCAACTGAGCTACAAGAGCAAAACACTTTGCAAGAACCGCAAACATGGAGCGGGTAGCGGGAATCGAACCCGCATCATCAGCTTGGAAGGCTGAGGTTCTACCACTAAACTATACCCGCACAACTTGCAGCTCGCGCTAAATATGGTGGAGGGGGAAGGATTCGAACCTTCGAAGTCGTAGACGTCAGATTTACAGTCTGATCCCTTTGGCCGCTCGGGAACCCCTCCTAAGCGAGGCAGCATTCTCAATGCTTACTGCCCTTCTGTCAACCTTTTTCTCATTAAAAACCTGAGGTTACATGCGTTGACTACTGCTGCTTCACTTTCGAGGTTTGCACCTCACTGCGAAGCGGGCGCCATTCTATGCAAACTAATCTGCAGTTGCAATGCCTTCACAAGACATTATTTTGTTTTTTAATTGCGGGAAATCCTGGAGCAACTGATTGACGACAGCATCACCGACCAGACGTCGGCTCTCCGGTGAAATCCTGAGCCAATAGCCAGCTACACCAGCCGACGGCAAGACCTGAAACTGCGACTGTATATCCAGGCTATTGAGACGCTGCTCGACAGCACGCGCCTCCTCCTGACGCGGGAAGCCCCCTAGATAAAGACAGCTGGTTTCTGCCTCACGAGAGGCATGCCCCAGATCAGACTCACTGAGCAATCGAATATCCTGCTGGGGAGCACGGTACAACGACAGAGGAAGAACCTCCTTGGCACGCAAGGGAGCCTCCTGCTGATGCCAGATGTAGTAAAAGGCATTCAGCATCAACAGCAAAAGGAATAGCCAACGCATAAAAACCTCAGCGCAACGGACAGGCCAGAGCCAGGCCAACGAAAACCAGGTCTGGCACCACTCGAACATCAGCAAGCACATCCTCAACCAGCCCGGAGTCGCCGCCAGTTACGAAGACACAAAAATCATCCCCCCAATAGCTCCGCGCCAGATCGAGCTGCGTCAGGGCAAAGCCTCGCAACATCAAGGAGCAGCCCCGCTCCACCGCCTCAGAGGTTGCGCGCCCTGGAACAAAGCTGACCAACGCACGCTCCGCCGCCGCATCACCGTATCGAATACGTCGCGTGTGAGTGCGCAACTGGTTGCGCATCAACGGCATACCCGGACATATGAAGCCGCCCAGGTGCTGGCCGCCTGAATCCACGAAGTCGGAGGTAACAGCAGTGCCAAGATCAATGACCAGGCACGCCTTTCGGACAATATGATAAGCCCCGACGAAGGCAAGCCAGCGATCGAGCCCCAAACGCTCGTAATCGTCATAGCCATTCACAACACCTGCCAGCTCCTTCGCGGGAGCAGCACAGACAGGCTGAATCGCAAAGCCCTGAACAAGGGCAGAAACCAGCTTCTCAGTCTCTTCAGCGCTACGAACGCTGACCAGGCGACAGGCACTCAGTTTCAATCCAGGGAGGTGAAGCAAGTGCTCCAGCAGCGCGCTATCAGAATCCACGACACCACCAGCAAATCGCGCAACACCTCCCACATCAATTACACGCCATTTGATGAAGCTATTCCCACAGTCGAGTTCAAGTATCATCACGCAACCTCAGGCTGAGCTCACCACCACTAAAGCTTTTCTCCACGCCTCCTACATCGAGACGCAACGCACCAAGCACATCGACACCCAAGACAACACCCTCGACCACCTCGACACCAGAGAGCAGCGTAACAGCGCACCCCTGCCATAAATGCCCCTGCTCCCACTCAGCCTGAAACGCTGAAAATCCCTGCTCGCGGTGCAATGCGAGCAAAGCATCAAGCTTCTGGCTTAAACGGACAGCCAGGCCGTTGCGATCGGAAAGCGCACCAGTCTCCAGACGTAAAGATGTCCAGGATTGATCCACATCAGGAGAGGACTGCATGTTCACATTGACCCCGATCCCGATTACCACATGGCATACATCCGCGGGATCTCCGATCAGTTCAAGAAGAATACCGGCGATCTTGTGCTTACCTACAAGAACATCATTTGGCCATTTAAGCCCCGCCCCCTTGACCCCTGACTCACGCAAGACCTGCATGACAGCAAGCCCGACAAGCAAGCTAAGACCTTCAAGCTGGCGCATCCCGCCGTCAATACGTAACGCCAGGCTGTAATACAGGTTTTCACCAAAAGGGCTAACCCATTTACGACCACGCCGTCCTCTTCCAGCTATCTGCCTCTCTGCCAGGACAAGCATAGGCATAGCCGCTCCCTGACCAATCAGGCGGACCGCCTCGGCATTTGTAGAGTCGATTGAGCCGGCAACATGAACAGACCAGCCAGCAGGAAGCCCCATTTGCGATATGGAAGACGAGTCCAGAAGAGAGATAGGGTTGGCGAGCCGGTAACCACGGCCACGCACTTTATGCACCTCAACACCTAACTCAGCCTCAAGCTGTTGAAGCCGCTTCCAGACGGCGCTTCTGCTGACTCCGAGCACATCACCCAAAACCTGCCCCGAGTGAAACTCGCCATCAGCAAGAAGCCTTAACAAGGTCATCATGTAAATATCGCCTAGCAATGAGGCACGCATAATAGCCACGCAAGCCTGGGATGCATAGAAACGAAAAGGCGTTTTTCGATCCATAAAAGACAAAACCCCCACCTGCTTTCGCAGACGGGGGTTCTGAATTTTAATCTTGACGATGACCTACTCTCACATGGGGAAACCCCACACTACCATCGGCGATGCATCGTTTCACTACTGAGTTCGGGATGGGATCAGGTGGTTCCAATGCTCTATGATCGTCAAGAAATTCGGT
>NZ_JAUQOO010000030.1:0-49002 GCF_030580745.1 Pseudomonas serbiensis | reverse complement strand
ACAACCAGACCGGCCAGATACGCTCACTCGGCACCACTGACGCCGCCGACTTCCAGATCGGCACCCAATTCGACAACCGCAACGGCACCGTGGAAGTCGCCAACAGCAACCTGATCCTCAACGCCGCGAGCTTCCTCAACACCAACGGCAACCTGCTGCACGCCGGTGCCGGCACCTTCGACATCTCCACCGCCAACCTCACCCAGGCCGGTGGCAACCTCGTCACCCGCGGCGGCCTGACCGTCACGGCGGACAACTGGACCAACAGCAGCGTGATCCAGGCCGGGCGCCTGACGGTCAACGTCGGCACCTTCAACCAGACTGCCAGCGGGCAACTGCTGGCCTCGAGCGCGTTTGTAGGCACGGGAGGGAGCTGGACGAATGAGGGGGTGATTGCCAGTGACGGGACGCTTAGTCTGAACCTGAGCGGGGGGTATGCGGGAGGTGGGCGTACGAGCAGCCTGGGCTCCTTGGGCCTCACCGCCAGCCAGTTGGCACTGACCAGTACGGCGAGCCTTATGGGCGGCGCACGGACCGAACTCAATATCAGCGGTTTGGCCAGCAACTATGGGCGACTGACGTCGGCGGCTGATTTGATCATCAATGCCGGGAGTGTGACCAACTACGGCACCTTGGGCACGACGCAAAACCTCACCTTCAATACTGCAAGCCTGCTTAACAGCCAGGGTCTGATCTTCAGCGGCGGGGATATGCAGGCCAATGTGGGGAGTTTGACCAACCTGAAGGGCGACTTTTATGCGCTGAATAACTTGACCATTAAAGGGTATGGCGTTGAGCGGGCCAATCAGGTCTCGAATATATCGGGCTCGATGGAGAGTGGCGGTAACTTTGCGATCAGCGCTACGGCTTTTGAAAACCGCACTGAAGGTTCGGATAGCACGCAGGTTTCTACTGCGGGTCGGACTTTGGTGAAGGGGATTATTGCGATCAGGTGTTACGATTGCGATAGGCGTTTTTTGGCGGATTACGCTGTAAGAGAGTATTTTGAAGGTGGGCAAGATACTGATGTCACGGCTTCTGCGATATTGGCGTCGGGGCGGAACTTTACTTTTGCTGGAGGAGATTTTTTAAACAGTAAAAGTACTATCAGTGCTGTCGGGAATATAAGTGTCAATGCTGATAATGTAAGGAATATTGGGGCTGTTGGCGGAGCGGTAGAGCGTACTCGTATATATACTTCAACTAGCTGGGAGAGTTACGATGCTTTTAGAAGTTATAATCAGCGTAATAATCCGGACTTTCCTAATATCTATTACATAGATGATGCTGGTGAGATTCGGCTGGGGGAGATTGTTGGTGAGGCATATAGTGCGAATGATGAGGGTGGGTGGACGTTTTATAATTATCTTATAAAAAATCCGATAAATTCTACATATGCGAACAATGTATACTATGGTTATTATAGTGAGGGTGCATACAATAGACCTTTGCCTGTATCGTTGTATGATCGAAATAATCTTGTTGAAGTGCCTGAATTAATCACGCGCTCTGGGCTTGTAAGTGATGTTGAAAAGGTTGTAGATGGCGGAAGTTCTGGCCGAAGCGCCGTCATTCAATCTGGTGGTAATGTATCTATTACAGCCACCCAGAATTTGCAGAATAGTGTCATTCGCCAGGATTATGTAGCCGCTGGCGGCACCAGCAAAGTACAGGGCATCAGCCCCTCTGGTACTGGCACGGCGATCATCCGGGTCAACGCCCAACTGCCCCCCGATCTGTCCCAACAACAAGTTAACCCACTCACTCTGCCAGGCTTCAGCCTGCCTACCGGCCAGAACGGCCTGTTCCGCCTGAGTGCCCAGACCGGCAGTAACGTCGCCGCCACTCAAACCAGCACTGCGCCCCAAAACTGGACGCTTGGGAGTGCCAACGTGTCTGTCGCTCAACGCGAGCAGACCGTTTCCGATACCCAGAGAACCCTTCAGTTCGGGACAGCCGGGCAGGTTTCGACCGCCACTCGCCAACTGGCTGATGTGGTCCGCCAGAACTCGGGCTTGAGCGCCAACGCTTCCGCCTTTGACTCCAGTGCTCCAGTCGATTCAGCGATCCGTCTGCAACTCACCGGCCATAGCGCCGGGTCCACGGGGCTGACACAGGTTGCCGACGTGACCCAGGTTCAGGGCCAGAACGGCACCGCTCCCTTGCCCGGTCAAGGGGCGACAACTGTTTCCGTCATTACCCCTGTGGCTTCCAGCAGCACCACGGCCCAGAACGGCCCAACCACGCCGACGGCTGTGCCGAACAACCAGGTCGCGCGTGTCCAGGCCTTGCCCGGCACCGCCGCGCCTTCCAACCCGCATAAATACCTGATCGAAACCAACCCGGTCCTGACCGAGCTGCGCCAGTTCATGAGCTCGGACTACCTGCTGGCCAATCTGGGTTACGGCCCGGAAGCCAGTGCGAGACGTCTCGGTGATGGCCTGTACGAACAGCGTCTCGTCCAGCAAGCCGTCGTGGCCCGTACCGGTCAGGCATTCCTGGCCGGGCAGACCTCCAACGAGGCCCAACTCAAGTACCTGATGGATAACGCCATCGCCAGCAAGGAGCAACTGAACCTGGCGGTGGGCGTGTCATTGAGCTCACCCCAAGTGGCCGCCCTGACCCATGACATTGTCTGGCTCGAAGAACATGAGGTGAATGGCGAAAAAGTCCTCGTGCCCGTGCTTTACCTGGCCCAGGCCAACAATCGCCTGGGCCCGACCGGTGCGCTGATTGCAGGCAACGATGTCACGCTGACGGCAGGCCAAGAACTCGATAACGTCGGTACATTGCGTGCGACCAATAACCTGTCTGCAACGGCAGGTAACAATCTGGTTAACGTTGGTCTGATCGAGGCGGGTAATCGCCTTGACCTGCTGGCAGGCAACGACCTGATCAACAAGGCCGGCGGCATCCTGTATGGCCGCGATGTGACACTGACTGCTACCCGTGGCGATGTCATCAACGAGCGTACCGTCATTCGCGATCAGCAAAGTGCTGGGGTGCTTCAGGACTTCGTTGAGAATGCCGCCCGTATCGAGTCTGCAAACGATCTTGTTATGAAGGCTGGCCGCGATGTGATGAATATCGGTGGCACCCTGCAGGCCGGTCGCGACCTCAGTTTGATTGCCGGTCGTGACGTGAGTATCGACGCGGTACAAAAGGAAAAGGTAAACAACCTCAGCGTGAACAACACCCAGTCCAGCATCACGCAACTGGGCTCCAGCGTTAGTGTAGGCCGTGACCTGATAGCCCAGTCAGGCCGTGACATCAGCATTATCGCCAGCAATATTGACGCCAAGCGTGACATCGCCATGGCCGCGACAGAAAACCTGACCCTGTCGTCTGCTGCGGATGAACAACATTCGTCCAGCAAGGCCAAAAAGTCCACCTCTCAGCAGGATCGTATCGATCAGGTTTCTGCCTCAATGAATGCGGGTGGCAACGTTGACTTGGGCGCTGGAAACAGCATGGCAATAATTGCCAGCCATATTCGAGGGGGCGGGAATCTTGATATCGATGCTGCTCAAAACCTCACTATAACTTCTGCGGCAGACGAGCAGCATTCTTACAGTAAGACTAAAAAAGTTACCTCCCAGCAGGACCGTGTCACTCAGGTTTCCAGCACCTTGAGTGCCGGGGGGAATGTTGCTTTGGGCTCCGGGAAAGATATGGAAATAATTGCCAGTCATATCCGTGGAGAAGGGGATGTCGATATCGATGCTGCCCAAGATCTTACTATTACTTCAGCCATGGATGAGAGTGCCTCGTTCTATTCTAAAAAGAGTAAAGGCTCTTTTGGGCGAGGTAGTAGCAAGCAGCAAGAGAGTTATGACAGTACAAACGTAGCCTCGATAATCGAGGCGGGTGGCGACTTGACTGTCAATACCAGTAAGTCTGTTGATGATGGAATTGTTCTGGATGGTGGCCATAACGTAACGGTCATTGGCAGCCAGTTGAGAGCGGGTGACGATTTGCTGGTAGGCGCTACGAACGATGTAGCAGTGCTATCGGGAGTTGAAGAGCATGGCTCCTATAGCAAGAAAACCAAGTCCGGTTTCCTGGGTTTGTCAAAAAGTGGCAAGAGTCAATTAACGACTACTGCCTCTCAGGTCGCCAGTGAACTTGAGGCTGATAACGATGTAGTGATTGCGGCAGGGAATGATGTTCGTTTGCGCGCCAGTGAAACCTCGGCTGGCAACGATGTCGAGTTGCGAGCAGGGTTGGTCAACGATAGTGGCGACATCAATCTGGTTTCAGCCAATGACACCGCTTACAGCCGCAGTGAAGAGTATAAAAAGAAAACCGGACTTTCTGCCTCGGGTGGTTTCATTTCCATCAGTTCAGCCAAAGAGGCAGGTCGGGAAGCGCAAAGCAGCACCAGTGTAGGTAGCAATGTATTGGCCGACCGTGATGCAACGTTGCAAGCCACGCGAGATGTCAATGTACTGGGCAGCGGTATTAGCGCTGGGCGTAACGTCAGTCTGAATGCTGGGCGTGACGTAAACATTGCAGCGGCGCAAAACGAAAGTGCTGAGCAGGAGTGGTCCAAGAACAAGCAGGTGGGTATTGGTGTTTCCGGTAATGACAATGGTGTGAGCCTTTTCATTGGCGCCGATAGCCTTCAGGAAAAGGCCCGACTTGAACAACAGACCGCAGCAGCCAGCCAGGTCAGTGCGGGTCAGGATCTGGTCATCAATGCCAAGCGAGATATCAATCAGATCGGTTCTGATCTGAATGCCTCCAATGACATTGATCTGACCGCCGGGCGCAATATCAATATTGATGCAGCCCGCGAGACTCAACTGGTCGAGCAGCAGCGTGAAACCGAACGGAGTGGTCTTGGTGTAAGCATCAACCACAATTATGGGAAGACTAAAGATGCTGTTAGCGGCGCGGGCCAAGGCGATGATGCCGTCAGTCAAGGGTCAAGTACGCTAAAAGGCATTGATGCTATCGGGCAGTTTCTCGCAGGTCCGACAGCGGACGTCAAACTCGGAAACAGCAAGCAGAGCACCAGCCAAGAGATCATTGAGCAGACCAGCAGATCTTCAACCCTCAATGCTGGCAACGATGTAAACATGACCGCCGGTAACGATGTCACGGTCAAGGGTGGTCAGTTGCAGGCTGGACGCGACATTAATATCAAAGGCCGTGATATCACCCTTGATGTAGCGAAAGACAGCATCAGTCAGGAGAGCAGCCAAAGTGAAAGTTGGGGCGGTATCCATGGAGGCACCAGTGGTGGTTTCAAATTGGGTATTGGTGGCAGTTACGGTGTTGCCAGCGAAGATGGGACTTATGGTTCGTCAACCGCGACCCAGGCTGCAGCAGGTCGGGATATCAATCTGGATGCCAGCAACGACATAAACCTTGTTGGTACTCAGGTTATGGCGGGTAGAGACATAGACCTCAATGCCGGCAACGACTTGAATATCCGTTCGGCACAGAATGAGAGCAACAGTGAAAGTGACCGTCATAGCGGTGGCGGTGAGGTTGGCCTGACTTTCGGCTCTCAAGGTGTTGGTGTGTATGCCAGTGTCAGTATGGGCAAGGGGAATCTGGATCGTGACAGCGCTCGCCAGCAGAATGCTTCCCTCAATGCAGGTAACCAACTTGGCTTTAGCAGTGGAAACGATACCAATGTGGCGGGTGCCACATTGCGTGGCGATGAGGTAGTTGGGCGTGTAGGTGGTGATCTCAATGTCTCTTCAGTGACTGACACCGGTAAGGTTGAAGGCAAGGAGTTCGACATTAATGCCACCGTGACTATCGGTCCGGGTGCGGGTATCAGTGGCTCTGTGGGATATGGCGCGACCAATGGTTCAACCAATTGGGTTGGGCAGCAGACGAGTATCACTGCCAAAGACAAGGTCGATATACGAACTGAAAATCATACTCAGCTTGATGGTGCTCTGATTGCGTCCGACAGCGGAAATCTCAAGCTGGATACTGGAACGCTGGGCTTCAGCGATATTGCGGGGAAAGACAAGGAGCATGGTTATTACCTGAATGTCGGGGGGACCTATAACCCGAGTGGTTCCACAGCTCAGGACCCTAGCCAGGAAGGTAAAGGTGAAAAGTCCAAGAATGGCTGGAGTGTCGAGGGCTGGAACTATGAGAAGGACCGCGAGCAGATCGTACGAGCGACTGTCGGCGCTGGTGAAGTTGTCGTACGCAATGATGCAGAAACGGGAGGTGACTCTACTGCAGGGTTGAACCGTGATGTAAGCAAAGCGTACGAAATTACCAAGGATGAGGAGTCGCGTACTGATCTCTACGTTTCTAAATCTTCTCTTGAGGCGGTATCAAACCCCAAAGCAACACTTCAGCAGTGGCAAAAAAACATTTCTCTTTATGGAGAAAATAGTAAAGAGGCTGTAGGAAAGCTGATTGATTTGCTTGTTTTGATGGCCTTATTGCCTCGGGAGGCAGTATCAGGCAGGGGAGTGGAAACAGCAGAAATCTTTGTTTTTGCAAGAGAAAATGAGCGTCAACTTTCTAGCCAGGACGCAGGAAAGAGAGCTGATAGGGTTCGATTGCTGTTAAATGCTGTAGCGCAAGGAGAACTTGGTCCGGACAGCGAAGCTGTTGTGTCGCGTCTTTCGGCCCTCGCAGCGGAAGATCCTACTAAAGCAATGCGGGCAATTGGTTTATTGGCCTCTTTGAGTGAGCGAAGCAGCGGTGTATCTCATTTTGTCCCGATAGCTGCTTTGGGGGCGGGAGCGATTGCCGCTCTTGGCGGGGCTCTGGTGGTAACGGCGAGCACGCCAGAAAACCAAGAGCGAATGAAAGAAGCTGCTAACGCAGTTGTAAATGCTGTCGCCCAATCAGGTCAAACGGCACAAATACAAACCAGTATATCCATAGAAATATGGAAGATTTTTTTCAATACGACCTTTCCGGTGCATCTGCTGGATGCTGAAAATAGTAGATTGGTAAACCCAATCGTCGAGGCTCAATCTCCTAATCCTGCCAGTGGCGGGTACGCTGCAGGTTCTCCAGTAACCACTCCGATTTCTACAGGAGGTAGTCAGGTCGTAGATCAGGCGGCGAATGACTATTCCAATCCCATCGCAGAGCTTCCGGCTCCTGGGGTTATGAACCAAGATAATGGTGATAAAAGCGTACCGAATCTTACTGAAAGGGGGACGTTGGTCAATCTCCGTCCTGGTGATGTTGCTATTGCGCAGCGACCAGTGAGAGCACTTGTGCAAGATGATACAGGCCGTTACTGGTTGCAAACCTCTACAGGACAGAGGCTAACGCCTTCGGGGTCATATGACTTTGTAACGATGCCGGATGGTACTATTCGTGTCGCTAGACCTAACGTGAATGAAGACTTTTCAACCCATCTTGGATTGAGCGGTGGGGGTGAGGTAAAGTATGCAGGATCTATACGGTTCGGAAATAATGAAGGACCAAATAGAGGGGTAATAACTCAGTGGACTAACAATTCGGGGCACTACCAACCTCCCGCAACTTTAAAAGGTAGTGCTGGGTTGCCGCAGGATTTATTTAAAATAAGGTAGCGCAATCAATGGACGAAAAGCAAAAAAAACTACGTGCGCAGCTTGCCAGGTTAAGTTCTGCGCAAGCTGCTGAGCAGTTGATAAATATGTATCCGCTAGAGTCGATGGATTTTGGTGAGGCCCTGTTGTTAATTCCTCACCTCTCTTGGAAACAATCTGATCAAAAGAAATTGGCTCGACATTTTTTTAAGAAATTACCTTTTGCCAGTGCTCGAGGGTATGAAGCTTTTTCATCAATCATGTCTGTAAAAAACATGCTGGAGTGTGTTCGTGAACGTTTTCCGATGAGTCCTTCTGATATGAATTTATTGTTTTATCATTTGATTCCCGTTCTTAGTCTGGCAGCGAAGAATGATCGAGATCATCAATTGATTTTAGCGTTCCTGAAGGATTTTGATTTGGGTACGTAATAGGTGAGTGGAATGAAAGATTTGAATGATGTAAGAGAGCTTATGGTTTCGATTTTTAGATATAAGGAGGTGGATTTCTTTGATGGGGAGTGGAGTTCTAACTATAAGCTCAACTGGGGGGAAGAGCTTGAAGCTCTTGTGAGGGATGCCTTGGGTGATGTGGGTAAGTTAAGTTCAGCCTTGAATTCTGGCGATGATGTTATGGCTGTTGCAGCTGTAGCAATGGCCAGAGTTAGGTTTTTGAAGCTTTCCGATTTTTTCTTTGCAATTCATGAGGATTTTGAAAAGCTATTACATTTGAAGGAGGTTGAGTGGCCGGATATACCAGATGATTATGTGTATTGATGGTTTGTAGATGTGTCTAGGGGGAAGGTGGTTTTATGTTTGGTCGGCCTCCTTGGGCGTAGGTTCTCTCGCTAAAAGTATTTGTCCATAGTCTGAGTGTGAATAGTTTAAATTTCGTATGAGGAGCGAGTACAGATTTTACAAGTGCTGTATCGGCGGATATCACTAAAGCATGCGGCATGAAAATAATCCCTACAGCTCTATCTTATAAACAACCTGCCCCCGCTCCAGCGGATCCGGATGACACTCAAACCCCAACGCCCGCGCCAGCCCAAACATCCTTGAATTCCTAACCGAATCTATCGAAAACATCCGGTAAAACCCGTTCAGCCGCGCAGCATTCATAAGGTGCTGCATCAGCAATTTGCCCAGCCCAAGGCCTTGCCATTTCTCGGCCACAACCACGGCGCATTCGCAGCAGTAATCGCCTTCTGTCGCTGCGTAGCGGCTGAGGCCTATTTCGGTCAGTTGGTGGTTGTCCTCCATGATCAGGGCGACATAGGTCATGCGTTGTTGGTAGTCGATGTTCATGATCTGGTCGAGAGCCAGCGGGGCTGGTTCGTTGTTGGGGGAGAGGAAGCGGAAGTGGTGGGTCTGTGGCGACAGGCGTGTGATGAATCCGAACTCCCGTTGCCGGTCGTCCTCCTGGATCGGTCTGATCAGCAGGTGCGTGCCGTCGCTCAGTTCTTCGATCCAGTGGATGAAGCGCAGGTCAGGGGTGTAGAGGTCGTCGCTGATCTGGTCGCTGGTGACAGTGTTCATGTCCATCCCCTGAAACGCCGTACATTGATTGAGCAGGCTGTTTTTTACCTTTTACGCTGCGGCAACCTTCATGCCGTGATCCAGATCAATGTTCCCCAAGGAAGCCATGATCCGGCGTATCAGGATGTGGTGTCGCCCTGCAGGTTTCCGGATCGAAACCCGGCTACCGCAAGATGAGGCATTGGTTTACCGTTAGCGCTTTGGCGAACAGTTCCACGGCAGCAGACGGTGTAACTGACAAGCCTGGGGTGTATGCCCTGATACTCATTAGGAACGGATTGATGGACTTGAAACAACTTGAGGCATTCGCGGCGGTTATGTCTGCAGGGAGCGTGACCGGAGCCGGGCAAATGCTGGGTCGGTCGCAGCCAGCGGTCAGTCGCTCGATCCAGGAGCTGGAGCAGGTGTTGGGCTTCCCGCTCTTTGAGCGTAGTGGCCCGAAGGTGACTCCCACACGCCGGGCTTTCAGCATGTATGCCGAGGTGGAGAGTGCGTTGAGTGGGGTGCGCAATATAAAGCAGCGCGCGCAGGCGATCAGTGAAGAAGACAACCACCTTTTGCGTGTCGTCGCCACCTCTGCCTTGGCGACGGGGCTGTTACCGGCTGCGCTCGCACGCTTACCCACTGAGCTACGTCCTCGGCAGTTGCAATTGCAGAGTCTTACACCCGAAAAAGCGATTGAGGCGGTATTGGCCAACACAGTGGATCTGGGCCTGGTCAGCCTGCCACTGGAGCACCGAGGTCTGAAGGTTCACTGGATCGGTGAGGCTCCCTGTGTCGCGGTATTGGCGAGCGATTCTCCTCTGGCCAGCGAAAGCAGCCTGAGCCTTGCGCAACTGGCCGAGCAGGTGCTGATCAGCATCGCCAACCCTTATCGTTTTCGCAGACGTATCAACCATGCTTTCGCCGAGCATAAGCTTGAGCCACGGCAAATCCTCGAAACCAATACTTCTCTGAATGCGATGCAGATGGCTCGTGTCGGGCTTGGCGTGGCACTGGCCGATCCGGTGACCGCCTATGGTGTGCCGCTGCAGGGCGTAGCCGTGCGCCCTATTGCGTTGGACATCCCGTTTTTCTTCGGGCTGATCTCGCCTTACGCCAGTGTTCTTTCGGAGTTGGCACAGACGTTGGTGACGAGCCTGGCCGACGAGTCCAGGCACCTGCTGCCGGGCATGCGGATGCATTCACCTGCCGAGCACGATGCTCTGCTACAGCGTGTCTATGCGGTGTAAGTAGCCCCTGAGGCCGTCGAGTTCTTCGGCGGCCTTGAACGTTCTCCCCTGAGTCGCCAGCCCTTGAACGCCTCCATCACGCTCTGAATTTTCAGGCCGGGCAGATGGCATGGCCTTTTATTCTTTTTTGTAATATCCATAGCTGAACTACTTATTTTCAGGAATAAATTTTCTTCTCTATCATCCGTTTTATGAATGCATGTGCGCTTTGAATTAATAAATCGCATTAATGGATCATGAAGGTCAGCTCTTGGCCATTCTTTAAAGCGGAAATTCAGCCGACCTCGGCACATCGCCGCAACAAAGCTATTACCCATGGCGATTCACCGAGGAGTATTGCAATGCAAGCGGAACAATCTTCAACAAACACTCGTTTCCCGAACCTTGTCCGTAATCAATTGAGCCTGGCGATGGGGCTGTGCATGGCGCCGCTGGTAGGTCAGGCTGAGGTGGAGGAGCGACAGCAGAAGGCCGCAGAACCAGTGCTGCAAACCATCATCTCGGTTGGCAATCGTGGTACGGAGCGTACGGTAGCCGACAGCCCGGTGCCGGTAGATGTGCTCGACGCCGAGGCATTGCAAAAGCAAGGTGCCACGGCCTTGCGCGATGTACTTGCCAACCTGCTGCCATCGTTCCAGGTGTCCAAGGTCACGGGCGGCGCCTACAGCAACGTCGCCCGCTCTGCCGGCCTGCGCGGGCTGGGTGGTGGTTATGTGCTGGTGCTGGTCAATGGCAAGCGCCGCCATGCCAACGCGGTTTCTTCGGAGGGCACTGGTCTGCAAGAAGGCTGGAATGCGGCCGATCTGGATTCCATTCCCATGGCGGCGATTGCTCGTGTCGAGGTGCTGCGTGATGGCGCAGCCGCGCAATATGGCTCCGATGCTATTGCGGGTGTGATCAATATCATTCTCAAGTCCGACAGCAGCGGGGGCAATGCAACGACGTCTGCCGGTCGACGTTCGCACTACGCCAGTGGCGTGGGTTCCAACGGTGAAACTTATCAGCAGAGCCTCAATTATGGTCTGGGGCTGCCCAATGAAGGTTTTCTCAATCTGACGCTGGACTGGAAAAACCAGGACAGTACCAAGCGCTCGGCACCGGCGACAGGTAGCTTCTACTATCCGGTCAACGGGCAGCCAGACCCTCGGGAAAACACTGTTGAACGACGTTCCTATGGTGGCGGGTTGCCGGAGATCGAGCAGATCAACGCTTCGTATAACGCTGAGTTGCCATTGCGTGATGATCTGCGCCTGTATTCCTTCAGCACCTACACCCGGCAGGATGCATTGGTGTCCATCGGTTTTCGCCGGCCCAATTCCAATACGGTAATTACAGAGCTTTATCCCGACGGCATTGCACCTGACTTCAATTTCGATACCCGTGATTTCCACACTACATGGGGTATCAAGGGTGAAGAGCTGGCAGGCTGGAACTGGGATCTAAGCAGTACCTATGGCGAAAATACCCAGAGGATGGAGAGCAGTAATAACCTCAATCCATCCCTTGGGCCTGCCAGCCCGACCGACTTCTTTCTGCAGAACAACGAGCTGAGCCAATGGGTCACCAACCTGGATCTGAACCGGCCTATCGACATCGGTCTGAGCAATCCGCTGAACTTCGCTACAGGTCTTGAGTACCGGGAAGATCATTACACCACCGGTGCCGGTGATGAGGCGTCCTACATCAATGGCCGTTATGTCTTCCCGGCCGGACACCCGCGTGCTGGCCAGGAGGCGGCTATCGGTGCGCTGGGGAACTATCTGTTGCTGCCCGAAGATGAAGTCGACTTGCGCCGCAGTACTTCTGCCGCCTACGTGGATCTTGGGCTGAACATCACGGATAAATGGTATGTCGGCGCCGCTGGCCGCTACGAGCGATACACAGACAGCGCTGGCAGCACCTGGAACGGCAAACTGTCGACCCGATATGCCTTCACGCCGGAGTTTGCCGCACGGGGCTCGGTCAGCACGGGGTTTGTCGCGCCTTCCCTGACTCAGCAGGGGTATGCCAAAACCGGTCTCGGGCGTCGCACCGTCAACAACGAGACGGTGGACATCATGATCAAGCGCGTTCAGCCCGATTCGGCCATCGGCAAGGCTTTGGGCTCCGAAGAACTGGACCCGGTAAAGTCCACCAGCTATTCGCTGGGCTTGACCTGGACGCCGATAACCAACCTCAACGTGGCACTGGATGCTTACCTGATCGATCTGGAGGACCGCATTGCCTTGATCAGCCCGCTGTCTGGCTCGGCGGTTGATGCGATTCTTGCTGCCAATGGTTTCGGGCATGTGCAGCAAGTGCAGTACTACGCCAATGCGTTCGATACGCGGACCAAGGGTGTCGATCTGGTCGCCGATTACACCCATCGAATTGGCGCCTTCGGTCGTCTGCGCTGGACGGTTGCAGGCAACTGGAATGACACGACCATCACTGACATGGCGCCTAATCCGGCACAGTTGCAGAGTCTCGGTCTGTCTCGTTTCGAGGATACCGAAATAGGCAGTGTGACCGACTCCAAGCCTCGTACCAAATACATCCTGGGTGTGAACTGGCAGGTTGAGGATTTCGATATCGGCCTGCGCAATACCCGCTATGGCAAGGTCAAGCTGCTTGGCAGCGGCACGACAGTGGATCAAGAGTTCAGCGCCAAATGGATCACCGATCTGGATGTGACCTATGGTCTGACCGACAACGTTCGGGTGACGCTCGGCGCTGAAAACCTGTTTAACGTTTACCCGGACAAACACACCGTCAATGACGTGTCGGGTGGCTCTTACTATTCAACCATCTCGCCGTTCGGCTCTTACGGCGCTTACTACTACACCCGCTTGAGTATCGATTTCTGATCGTGGACGCACGGGTTGCCTGTGGCCGTCGGTAATCGTCGACGGCCGCAGCTTACTTCAATCGTGAGGATGTGAATGACCAGTACCACCAATGCCCCCATCGGTTTGGCCGCCCTTGAGGCGCGTCTTCGTCAAGACCTGCAATGGCTTGATCTGCCTGCCAAACCCTGGGTCAAGCCGCGTTATCAGGAGGGCAAGGCTCTTCTTGATGTTGCGATCGTCGGCGGTGGTATGGCGGGCCTGGCGCTTGCGACCGAATTGCTGCACATGGGCGTGACGGTGGTGCTGTTCGATAAAGCAGAAGAGGGGCTGGAGGGCCCATGGTCGACAACGGCGCGGATGGAAACATTGCGCTCGCCCAAGCAACTCACTGGCCCGGCTCTCGGGCTGCCCGCTCTGACGTTTCGCGCCTGGTACGAAGCGCAGTTCGGTACGTCCGCCTGGGAGGCTCTGGACAAGATTCCACGCCTGCAATGGGCTCAATACCTGCGCTGGTATCGCCGCGTCATCGATCTTGACGTGCGCAACCGGCAACGGGTGCTGGCCGTGCAGCCTCAGGCAGATGGCTGGGTACGTCTGCGCGTAGAAGGGCCGCAAGGTGAGCACGAAGTCTCGGCGCGGCATGTGGTGCTGGCGACCGGCCGTGACGGTCTGGGTGGTCCATGGGTTCCGCCACTGGCCGATCAGTTGCCGCGTGAACAGTGGGCGCATTCTGCCGATGGGCTTCAGGACGCATGGTTCGTCGGCAAGCGCGTAGCGGTCATCGGTGGCGGCGCTTCGGCGATGGATGCAGCAGCGACGGCACTGGAGGCCGGCGCCGAGCGGGTCGATCTGCTGATTCGCCGAGAGCAGTTGCCCCGCATCAATAAAGGCAAGGGCGCGGGCAGTCCGGGCATGACCCATGGCTACTGGCGTTTGAGCGATCAGTGGAAGTGGCGTATTCGTCACTATCTGAACGCCCAGCAAGTCCCTCCACCTAAAGGCAGCACCCTGCGCGTGGCACAACATGCCAACGCACGTTTTCTGCTGGGACGCAGCATTGAGGCGGTTTCCAGAAATCAGGATGGCAGCGTGCGCGTGAGCTTGATCGACGGGAAAGTGGATTACGACTTTCTGGTATTCGCAACCGGGTTCAGCAACGACATGACACGTCGTCCTGAGTTCGCCAGCCTCGCGCCGCACGTGCGCAGTTGGGCTCAACGGCTTGCCGGGCAGCAACTGCCCATCGATCCGGGAGCGCAGGCTGAACTGGGTGAATTGCCCGACCTGGGGCTGGCTTTTGAGTTTCAGCAGGCCCAGCCAAATGGTTGTCCCGGACTGGAACAGGTGCATTGCTTCTGTTACCCGGCCGCGCTCAGCTATGGCGGCGTATCCGGAGACATTCCGGCGATCAGCGACGGTGCAAAACGTCTGGCCCAGGCCCTCGCGGGCGCATTGTTCGTCGAAGACATCGACCAGCACTTCAGTGCCATGCAGGACTATGCCGAGCCGGAGCTGCAAGGGGATGAATGGCAGCCGGGCGAATTGACTGCCGAGGAGCGTGAGCGATGATCGGCTGGCTTGTTCGACGGCTGCTGCAGTCGTTACTGGTATTGCTGCTGATGAGCCTGCTGGTGTTCATCGGGCTGCATGCCATCGGAAACCCCGTGGACATCCTGGTCAGTGAAGATCTCAACCAGCAGGAGCGGATGGAAGCGATCTCGCGCCTGGGGCTGGATCAATCCCTGCCCGTGCAATATATGGGGTTCCTGCGTGGTGCGCTGGATGGGTCGCTGGGTGTGAGTTATGTCTATCACCAGGATGCCCTGCAATTGATTTTCCAGCGTCTGCCAGCAACGCTTGAACTGGCTGTAGTAGCGCTGGCGATGGCCGTGCTGATTGGCGTGCCCCTTGGCCTGTTTGCCGGCCTGCATCCTGACAATCCTGTGGCACGCCTGATCATGGCTGGCAGCATCATCGGCTTTTCCCTGCCATCGTTCTGGGTGGCATTGTTGCTGATCATGTTGTTTGCCGTGCACCTGGGTTGGTTGCCAGCCAGCGGTCGCGGGGAAACTGCCGAGTGGCTTGGCGTGCACTGGTCGTGGTTGACCCTTGACGGCTGGCGCCACCTGTTACTGCCGGCTTGCAACCTCGCGCTGTTCAAGGTCGCACTGGTCTTGCGCCTGACCCGTGCAGGCGTGCGCGAAGTGGTACAGCAGGACTTCGTGAAATTCGCCAGGGCCAAAGGTCTGGCTCCGCATCGGGTGATTCGCATGCACGTGCTGCGCAACACCCTGATTCCACTGGTCACCGTCCTTGGGCTGGAGCTCGGTTCAACCATTGCCTACGCAGTCGTCACCGAAAGCATCTTTGCCTGGCCTGGTGCCGGAAAGCTGATCCTGGACAGCATCAACGCGCTGGATCGCCCGGTCGTGCTGGCTTATCTGATGGTCGTGGTGGTGATCTTCGTCAGCCTCAATCTGCTGGTCGATGTGCTCTATCGCCTGCTTGATCCTCGGGTACGTCTTGCGGGAGGTGAACAATGAGTACGGTCCATTCGCCGTGGCGTGATGTTCTGGTCGATTTCTTCAGGTCACCCCTGGCGGTGATGGGAGTGCTCGGTCTGATAGTGGTCGGGCTCAGTGCAGTTCTGGCTCCATGGATAACGCCGCAGAACCCTTATGACTTGATGCAACTGGATGTGCTCGACGCACGTCTGCCGCCCGGCAGTGAAAGCATGGCGAACGGGTACAGCTACTGGCTGGGCACCGATGGACAGGGCCGCGACCTTTACTCGGCAATTGTCTATGGGCTGCGCATCAGCCTGGTGGTGGGGATCGGTTCGGCGCTTATCGCTGCCTTCGTCGGTACTCTGATCGGACTGCTGGCCGCATATCGCGGTGGCTGGGTGGACGCCACGCTGATGCGGCTGGTCGATTTGCTGTTGTCGTTTCCTGGAATCCTCATGGCGTTGATGATTCTCGCCTGGCTGGGCAAGGGCGTAGGGAACGTGGTGCTGACTCTGGTGCTGCTGGAGTGGGCGTATTACGCCCGGGCAGCACGGGGCCAGGCACTGGTGGAGCGACGTCGCGAGTACGTCGAGTCGGCGCGGGGGCAGGGGCTTGGATCGCTGCGCATCATGCTCGGGCATATTTTGCCCAACTGCCTGCCGCCGCTGATTGTGATCGCCACATTGCAGATTGCCCGTGCAATTACGCTTGAGGCAACGCTGTCGTTCCTGGGGCTCGGTGTACCGGTGACCGAGCCGTCACTGGGTCTGCTGATCGCCAATGGTTTCCAGTACATGCTTGGCGAAGAGTATTGGATCAGCCTGTTTCCCGGTCTGGCGCTGTTGATCACTATCGTTTCGATCAATCTGGTCGGTGACCAGTTGCGCGACCAACTCAATCCGAGGTTGCAACGATGACGCCGACCCTTGAAATCAGGCAACTGACCACGGTCTTCGATAGCCGCAATGGTGCGTTGCCCGCTGTGCGCGAGCTGTCGTTATCGCTGGCACCCGGACGCATTCTGGGGCTGGTGGGGGAGTCCGGTTCAGGCAAATCGGTGACCGGCTTTTCCGTCCTGGGCCTGGTGGATGCACCGGGTCGTATCACCAGCGGTGAAATCCTCTTTCAGGGGCAGGATTTGCGTCGCCTCAAGCCCTCGCAGTTGCGAGCGCTGCAAGGCAACCGGCTGGCGATGATCTTTCAAGATCCCATGATGACGTTGAATCCGGTGCTGCGTATCGATACGCAGATGATCGAGGCCGTGCAGGCACACCGCTCGGTCAGTCGCAAGGAGGCGCGGCGTCACTGCGCCGACACCCTGGCGCTGATGGGGATTGCCAGCCCGGACGAGCGCCTGCGCGTCTATCCGCATCAGTTGTCGGGCGGCATGCGTCAGCGTATAGCCATCGCTATTGCGCTGCTGCATCGCCCGGATCTGTTGATCGCGGATGAGCCGACCACGGCTCTGGACGTAACCATTCAGGCGCAGATTCTTTCCCAGGTGCAGAAACTGGTACGCCAGCAGGGCAGTTCGCTGATCTGGATAACCCATGACCTGTCTGTGGTCGCCGGTCTGGTTGACGATGTGGCGGTGATGTACGCCGGGCGCATCGTCGAGCAAGGTCCGGTTGATACCGTGCTGGATAACCCGCGGCACCCTTACACCCAAGGGCTTATTTCCAGCCTTCCAAGCCGCAACCAGCGTGGTGAGCGGCTTCGGCAGATTCCCGGCATGGCGCCTAGCCTGGCTACGTTGCCGCAGGGCTGTGCTTTTGCTGCACGCTGCCCCCGTGCCAGCAGCCAGTGCGAAAGCGAACCTGCTGCGCAACTGATAGCCGATTCACATTGGGTGCGCTGTTTCCAGCCTGGAGGTGATCATGAATGAAGCCCTTATTCAGTTGACCCAGGTCAGCAAGACATTTGGTCCCGCACCCGCAGGTGCCTTGCGGCGCTTGAGCGAGCGCGCTGGCTTGAGCAAGCCGGCACAGCGCACCCAGGCGGTAAACGGTGTTGACCTGCGTATCGAGCGGGGCGAGGTGGTCGGTCTGGTCGGAGAGTCCGGCTGTGGCAAGTCGACACTTGGCCGTCTGGTCGCAGGGCTGCTGGAGCCTACCAGTGGGCAAGTCGAAGTGGCGGGTCAACAGCTGCATCTTCTGGATAATCAGGCGCGGCGTGCGGCGCGGCTGCGTATCCAGATGATTTTTCAGGACCCATATTCCAGCCTCAATCCACGCTTGCGGGTGGATCGCATCGTGGGCGAGGGCGCCCGTCTGCATGGCCTGACCGATGCGGCGGGTTTCGATGACTATGTCAGTGCCCAGCTGCAACGGGCCGGTCTCGATCCAATGATGCGCCGTCGTTATCCCCATCAGTTCAGCGGCGGTCAACGCCAGCGGATCGGCATCGCTCGTGCGTTGGCCGTTCAGCCTGAACTGCTGGTATGCGACGAGTCGGTGGCGGCGCTGGATGTATCGATCCAGGCGCAGATCCTCAATCTGTTCATGGACCTGCGCGAGCAACTGGGCCTGACGTATCTGTTCATCAGCCACGATCTGGGTGTCGTAGAACACCTGTGTGATCGCGTACTGGTGATGTACCTGGGGCGTGTCGTGGAAAGCGCCAGTGTCGAAGACTTGTTCGGCCATGCGAGCCACCCATACACCCAGGCGCTGCTGGCACAGATTCCACGTTTCGACCTGCGTCGTAGCCAATACCAACCGATTACCGGGGAAATGCCCAGCCCGCTCAATCCGCCTGGCGGTTGTCATTTTCATCCCCGTTGCCCAAATGCCTCCGCGCGCTGTCGCGAACAGGCGCCTGCTTTGCGCGAGATTGCCCCAGGGCATTTGAGCGCGTGCCACCTCAACCCATGAATCTTTTCAGGAAGTTGCCATGAAACTCAAAATTCTGCCGCTGTTAACTGCTGCCTTGCTGGGGGCTGCGGGCGCACAGGCCGAGACATTGCGCATCGGCTACGCCGATCCCGTGTCGAGCCTGGATCCGCAATTGAACAACTATGCCGGTGATCGATCGGTGGCCTTGCATGTGTTTGGTTCGCTGGTGGAACGCCGTGACACCAAAGTCCTGCCCGGCCTGGCCGAAAGCTGGAAGGTGATCGACCCGCTGACCTGGGAATTCAAGTTGCGCCAGGACGTAAAGTGGCAGGACGGCACGCCTTTCACTGCCGATGACGTTGTGTTCTCTCTGGAGCGCGCACCCAAGGTGCCTGGCAGCCTCTCGTCCTATGCGGCAGCTCTGCGTACAGTCGCTTCGGCCAAGGCGGTCGACGCCTATACCGTGCGCGTGACGACCAGTGTTCCCAACCCCAACCTGCTGCCCAATATCGACTCTATCTACCTGGTCAGCCGGAAAACCGGCTCGGTATCCAGCAGTGAGGATTACAACAGCGGCAAGGCCATGGTCGGCACCGGTCCTTACCGATTCGTTTCCTATGTTCCCGGGGATCGGGCGCTGTTCGAGCGCAACCCGACCTTCTGGGGCACGCCAGCCCACTGGGACAAGGTTGACTACCGTTACATTGCCAACCCGGCAGCCCGAACGGCTGCACTGCTTGCCGGTGACGTTGACGTGATCGACAAGGTGTCGCCAGCGGATGTCGCACGCCTGAGCAAGAGCGATAAAGTCAGCCTGTATGCCTATCCAGGGCTGCGTGCCTTGTTGATTCAGCCGAGCCTGCGTGCTGGCAGCAACGATTTCATCCATGACAACGACGGCAAGCTGCTGGCGGATAACCCGCTGCGCGACCCGCGTGTACGCCGCGCCTTGTCCCTGGCGATCAACCGCAAGGGTATTACCGAGCGCATTCTGCAGGGCACCGCCACCGAGGCGAATCAGTGGATGCCCGCTGGCACCTTTGGCTACAACCCGGAAATCAAGGACATTCCCTTCGATGTCGCCAAGGCAAAAGCGTTGCTGAGTGAAGCAGGTTATCCCGAGGGTTTCCGTTTGACTGCACACGTGCCGGGTGATCGCTATCCGCTGGCGCCCGAATCGATGCAGGCCGTTGCCCAGTTCTGGTCGCGAATCGGTGTAAAGGTGCAGTTGGAAGTGGTGCCTTGGGCTGTCTACGCCGCTCGTGCCAACAAGAACGAGTACGCGGTCAGTGTGATTGCCTGGGGTAACGGTACTGGCGAGGCCAGTTATGGCTTGATCAACATCCTTGCGACACCGGATGCGACCACAGGACTGGGCGGTTCCAACTGGGGCCATTACAGCAACGCCAAGGTCGATCAGGCGCTCGCGAAGGCCACTGAAGCGTTTGATGATGAGCGTCGTGCGGCAATTCTTCGCGATGCGGCTCAGATCGTGAGTGACGATGTGGGAATCATCCCGCTGTTCCACTACCAGAATATCTGGGCGGCGCGAAAGGGCCTGAAGGTCGAGCCGTTGGTCAGTGACCGCACGGCCGCACAGATGGTTACCGAGGTAAAGTGATGAGCGTCACGCCGTATATACAGGTCGTGCCCGAGGACGGTTTGCTCGACGAGCCCCGGCACATTCGTCTTGGCGGGCTGGAGCCGTATGAGCGGGTATTCTTGAGCAGCGAGACGCTACGCGGCAAAGTCGTCTGGCGCGCCAGTGCCGAGTTCGTCGCAAATGCTCAGGGTGAAGTCGATCTGCAGCGTGACGCTCCGGTCAAGGGTGATTATCAGCAGACAAGCGACATGGGAATGCTCTGGGCCCAGCGGCCTGAGACGGGCGCTTCTGCACAGCCCTTCAATGCCCGAATGGAGCAGCCACTGATAACTCGCTTGAGTTTGCGCTCGGCCGCTGGCGAGGCCACGGCTGAGCTGACCCAGCGCTTGATGGCGCCTGGTGTGAGTCGTCGAGAGGTGCGCGTGGGGCGCCTGGTCGGCACGCTGTTCCTGCCGGCTGGAGCGGGGCCGCATCCTGCGGTCATGGTACTCAACGGCTCCGGCGGCGGAATCAACGAGCCTCGCGCTGCGCTTTATGCGTCGCGGGGCTATGCGGCTTTTGCCCTGGCCTATTTCAAGGCTCCGGGCCTGTCCGACTACATTTCCAATACACCCTTGGAGTATTTCCTCGAAGGTCTGGACTGGCTGCGCCAGGAAGTACGTCCGACGGGTGGCTTTGTCGCACTCAGCGGCCAGTCTCGCGGTGGTGAGCTGGTGCTGCTGTTGGCCAGTATGTTCCCGGAGAAGGTCAACGCAGTGATCGGTTACGTGCCCGGTGCGCTGGTGCATGGCGGACAGGCTGCTGCCGACCCGGCAGTGGGGCGCGATGGCCCGGCCTGGCTTTATCAGGGCAAGCCACTGGTGCATCTGTGGAACAACAACGCTTACGGCAACTGGGTCGACCGGGATGCCGGGCGGCGCAATGCGCTATCCATCTCCACGGCGTTGCAGGACAAACAGGCGGTTGAGCGTTCGCGTATCCCGGTGCAGAACATCCGCGGGCCAGTGATCATGCTGACTGCTGGCGATGACGCTGCCTGGCCGTCGAGCCTTTACGGGCAGATGGTGGAGAGCAGCCTTAAAGCCGCCGAGCATCCCTGGCCCGTACAGCGACTGGATTATCCCGAGGCGGGGCATAGCATTCTTTTGCCCTTTATTCCCTCGACTTACAGCCATGACGGCCAACCTGCCGCGAACGCCGAAGCCAACCGTCATTCCTGGCAAGCGGTCCGCGCTTTTCTCGATGCGGCCGTGTCGCAGCACTTAGATAAGGCACAACCATGAGTAATGAAACCCTTTCTGCTTCAGCAGACATCGTCGATCGTGCAGCCGGGCTTGACGCCGACAGCGCAATCTACGCCGTACGCCAGGTTCGAGGCAAAGTCGTAGCGGCTACCCAAGGCAGCTTCGAGACGATTTTCGATCCTTCCCTGAACACCAGTTTGCCTCTGGAAGAGCGGCTATTGCTGGCGTTGTACGCCTGTCAGTTGAGCGCTCAGCAGGCGTTGGCTGATTTCTATCTGGCCCGTTTGCAGCAAGCACAATTGCCTGAGAGTTGGCTCGGTGCGCTGAGTCCCGTTCTCCCCGAGGCTTTTGCCTCGGTACGCTTGCAAGGCATGCTGGAGTTCACCCGTCGGTTGACTGTCAATCCGGTAGAGGGTGACCGTGAAGCCCTGGCAGCTCTGCAAGCTTCTGGCCTGGATACGCCATCGGTCGTTGTCATTGCGCAACTGTTGGCGTTTATTGCTTATCAGGTCCGCCTCACGTCAGGCCTCTCGGCCCTATCGACAGCTCATGTCGGCGTCGAAGCTGTGCCAGATGTGCCTGTGCAGCAAGAGCCGGGTGCCGTTGGCAGCGAGCCTCTCGACATTCAGGGTTTTACCAGTCGCACTCTGGGCTGGACGTCCTGGCTCAATACCCTTGACCTGACTCAGGCTGACGCTGAGCAACTGGCCGTTCTGGAAGAGAGCCATCCGCAGGCCAAGACTTCGGATTACTACCTGACGCTGATTCACCAGCCGCAGATCCTGCGTCAGCGCTCCGCAGCGTTCAACGCGATCATGTACGCGCCAGGTGGTCTGTCCCGTGCCGAGCGCGAGCTGGCCAGCACTGTCGTGTCGCGTATCAACCAGTGTGTGTATTGCGCGTCGGTGCATGCCCAGCGTTTCGAGCAACTGGCCAAGCGCAATGATGTGATTGCCCAGGTATTTGCCGATCCGCAGACCGCTGGTACGACTGAACGGGAAAAGGCTATCGTGCGTTTTGCCATTGATCTGACCCGGGAGCCGGCGTCACTGGGCGCTGAACATATCAGGCCGTTACGTGAGCAGGGGCTCGACGATGGACAGGTACTGGATCTGATCCACGCCATCTCCATTTTTGCCTGGGCCAACCGGCTGATGCTCAATCTGGGCGAGCCGGTCTACACTCCAGTGTAAGAATCTGTTTCATATGTGATAAAAATATTGTCCGAGTGTTGTACAAAATTACCGCTGTAGTATAAATTTTACAGCAGAGCCAGTCGGTGTGGCGCTGACATTGCCGTTTACGGTATAGACCACGCCGCTGGCTCTTCCTATTTTTACCTGTCGGTCTTGTCCGGCAGGAGCACAGAGGCCGTACATGATCGCGCCGCGTTGGTTGCTGCTGGCGCTTATGCTAAGCGGCAGCGCATTTGCCGATTGGCGTGAAGCCTTGCCTGATTCTCGTGTCGTCGGTTCCGGCGATTTCCGTTTTTTCGGATTACGTATCTACTCCGCCCGTTTGTGGACGCCTGCGAAGCCGTTCCTGGCTGACTCCCCCATGGCGCTGGAACTCACTTACCACCGCTCCATCGACCGGGACGAGCTGGTTGACGCCAGCATCGATGAAATCCAGCGTATTTCCGGCCCGTCCGTCAGCGAGGAGCAATTGTCGGTGTGGCGTCAGCAGATGCAGCAGTCTTTCGTCGATGTCGAGCCGGGCATGAAGATCACCGGTGTTTACCTGCCGGGACGTGAGGCACGTTTTTATGTCGGCGCAAAATTGCAGCATGTGGTCCAGGACAGCGAGTTCGCCAAAGCGTTCTTTGCCATCTGGCTGGACCCCAAGACCCGTAATCCGGATTTGCGCGAGCAGTTGCTTGGCAAATGACGGGTCAGTAAAGCTCCTTGTGAACCCTTCCGTCGTTCAGTAACTGCCTGACAAATCCCTCGGCTGTCTCGATATCGAGACGGCCCGCCGAGCGTGCAATGCTTACCAGTGCTTCATCGATGGAACACTCCAGGTTGGCCTTGTTACCGCACAGATACAGATGCGCCCCCTGATTCAGCAAGTTCCAGATGATATGACCATGTTCCACCAGCGCGTCCTGCACGTAATAGCGGGCTTCGTTGTCCCGTGAGAAGGCGGTCAGCACATGGTCCAGCACGCCTTGAGTCTGCCAGTGCTCGATCCGTTCCCGATAGAGAAAATCCGAGGCCTGATGCCGATCGCCGAAAACCAGGCAGGTCGTCGGGTTTGCGGCTTCGTTCTCCAACTGTTCCAGCAAGCCGATCAGGGGCGCGATGCCTGTGCCGGTCCCGATCAGGATCAGCGGATGGCTCACACCGTCCGGCAGATGGAAGCGGGGGTTGCTGCGGGCAAAGATGTTCACGGCTTGAGGTTGCCCAGTGAGAAAACCGGTGGCGGTTCCTTTTCGTTCGCGCCCGGCGAGGCTGTAGGCCACTTCCCTGATACACAAGTCCACGTAATCGGGGTGGCTATGAGATGCAATCGAATAAGCCCTGGGTAAATTGTCGGGCAACCAGTGGGCAAGCTCCTGGACTGTAAAGCATCCGGGTTCGCAGAAGTCGTCGAGCACATCCAGAATGTCCTTGCCGTGCAGGTATTCATCCAGCAGCTTGCGATGGCTGATTTTCAGCAGACTTTTCAGCTCATCGTTGCCGCTCGCCTTGGCGATATCCCTCAGGACTGACTTGCCGATCTGGCGCAACTCCTTGTTGGCCAGGCATGTGCGGGCCTGTTCGTCATCGAACCAGCGGGCAAGGGCGGCGAGCTGTTCGGGCGCGTTTTCGGCCAGAACGTACAGGTTGTCTCCGGCGCGGTACTTGATACCGCTGCCCTGGATATTGAATCTGATGTGGTGCGCGTAAGGCGGGCTCTGATTCAAGCGCCGCTGTTCAAGAATGCTGGCCGGGTAAGCCGTTTTCTCACCATAGGCGACGACTTGCAGGTGCAAGGTGGCGCCAGCCTGGCTATCGCCTTGCAGTACCGAGTCGAGAACCCTGGACCATGTCGCAAAGAAGCCCTCGAAATCGGCATCAGCATCTACGCGGTTGATCACCGGCGTTGCGTTCCTGCTCGACAGGAGGGTGTCCAGCGTCCTGGTAAAACCGCAGAAGGTCGGGTAGGCGGTGTCGCCCAGCCCGAAGATTGCGTAACGCAGGCCGGCCATGTTGCTGGCCTGCACAGCCTGCTCAAGGAACCGCTCGGCATTGGCTGGCGGTTCCCCGTCACCGAACGAGCTGGACACGACCAGCAGCAGGTCGGCCGCCGTCATCTGTTCCAGGTCCAGGCTATTGAGTTCCCGGGCTTGCGGCGCATAACGTTGCAGAAAGGGCAGGCATTCCAGACGCTGTGCCAGCCCTCGGGCATTGCCCGATTCGGACCCGTAACCGATAAAGACTCGTTCGACGTTCATGGCAGTTTACCGGTCGTAGTATTCGTCGAACTGTTCCTTGGAGAACTCCAGCGCCTCGAAGTCACCCATCAGATCGTTGATGACGCGGCGGATGCTGATGTACTCGACAATATTGCCTTGCTCATCGAACACCGGTTGCACTGTGGTATCGACCACATACAGGCCGCCGGTCTTGGCAACGTTAGGGATTACGCCTGTCCAGATTTCGCCTTTCTTGATGGTGTCCCACATGGCCTTGTAGGTACTTTTCGGTACGGCGGGGTGACGCACGATGCTGTGTGGCTGGCCGACCAGCTCTTCACGTTCGTAGCCTGTCAGCTTGCAGAACAGATCGTTGACGTAAGTGATATTGCCTTGCAGGTCGGTGGTGGAAATGACCATGACCTTATCGAGAGCATCCAGAACTTTGGTGGTAATCGGGCTTTGCATCGTGAATCTCCAGAAGAGAGAGTGGTGATCTTTCCTCTGGTATTTCAACTTCCATGCCAAATAAAAAACCCAATAAAATCAGCGGTTTCATTGGGTTGGTGTCTTTATGACCTGTTTCGTCATGGAGTCAATATGACTTTTGATGTCATATTGACTAGCCGCCAGTCATATTCATGAAGCGCACGACCTGTACATCGTCATCAAGTGTGAAGTTATGACTCCACGGCTTGAGCTGCATGGCATCGACTATGGCTTTTTCCAGCTTGTGGGGCTGGCCGGGGTTGGCCCGCAGCACGGCTTTGAGGTCAACCGAATGCTCGTTGCCCAGGCACAGCAGCAGTCGGCCTTCCACCGTCAGGCGCACGCGGTTGCAGGTGCCGCAGAAGTTATGGCTATGGGGGGAAATGAAGCCAATGCGGATATCAGGGGCTTCGGCCAGACGCCAGTAGCGCGACGGACCTTGAGTGGAGTCCGTGGACGCAACCAGTGTGTAGCGCTCGGCGATGCGTTCGCGAACCTGATCGCTTGAGTAAAATGCCTCGGCACGGCTGTGCTCGCTGATGATGCCCAGCGGCATTTCTTCAATGAAGGAAACATCCAGCTTGCGATCGATGGCAAAGGCCAGCAGATCATTGATCTCGTGATCGTTGCGGCCACGCATCACCACGCAATTGAGCTTGGTGTGGGTGAAGCCTGCGGCATTCGCGGCGTCGATCCCGGCGATGACCTTGTTCAGATCACCAGTGCGTGTCATTTCCCGGAAACGTTGCGGGTCCAGACTGTCGAGGCTGATGTTGAGGCGCGTAACCCCGGCATCGAACAGTGGCGAGGCCAGTTTGTCCAGTTGCGAGCCGTTGGTGGTCATGCACAGTTCGCGCAGGCCGGGCAGGGCGGCGATACGCTTGCACAGGTCGACAATACCGGAGCGCACCAGCGGCTCGCCACCGGTGAGGCGAATCTTGCGGGTGCCCAGAGCCACGAAGCGCTCGGCGACCTGATGGATTTCCTCCAGCGACAGGATCTGTTGCCGAGGCAGGAATGTCATCTCTTCGGCCATACAGTACACGCAACGAAAATCGCACCGGTCGGTCACCGACATGCGCAGATAATCGACTTTGCGTGCAAAACGGTCCATCAGGACGGGATCTGACATCTCACCTTCTCAATATGCTGTAGGTGCAAGCTTGCTGAGTCCAATTGCCGCAGTCCAATCGCTTGTGATGATGACATGATCGACTGGATCTATGGCGTCTTGCCAGCGCTCGCCGAGCGGCGCTCGTAATGCTCCAGCAATGGCTGGATGCTAATGCCATGCAGCAGGATACTCAATGCAACTACCGACAAGGTCATGCCAATGGCGGTATGTACTGCATCTTGCGGTAAACCGTGGGTCAAGGCAAAACACAGATAATACAGACTGCCGATTCCGCGTATGCCAAACCAGCCGACCAGCGCCTTTTGCCGACGGTCCAGCAGGCGTCGGCTCACCAGCAGCCAGACGCTGGCCGGGCGAATGATGCAGAACAGCGCCAGGCCAAGGCCGATGGCCCGCCAGTCCCAGTACAACGCCAGTGCCGCGCCCAGCAGGGTAATCAAAAGCACTTCCATCGAACGTTCGATCAGACTGCCGAATGCCAGCATATCGCCCATCATGATCCCGGCGGCCAATTGCGACTCGCTCAGGTCCTCGCTCTCGGCGACCGTGGCCTTTTCCTGATTGGCGGTCATATGGCCAATCACCGGTTGGGCTACATGCTCGGAAGGCAAATGAGATTGAGTGATGCGTGCTTCGGCCTGCCTCAAGCCGAACCCGGCCGCGAATACCGAGAGAAAACCAAAGGCACCTGCGCCTTCTGCAACCACGTAAGACAAGGCAATCAAGGCCAGAGCCAGGAAATCATTGGGTGAGGTCGTGCTGTCTGCATTCCTGATCCGCAGGAAGATCATCAGATGCCCGACGCCACGGCCCATGCCGTAACCGATCAACATGCCAGCCGGCACGCCCCAGACCAGGCTCTTGATTGCCCAGTGCTGAACCCATCCGGCTTCCAGCCCGCCATTGCTCATATACAACAAGGCAAAGATCACGAACGGAAACGCAGTGCCATCGTTCATGCCAGCCTCACCGGAAAGCCCGAAACGCAAGCGATCCTGATCCTGGGCGTTGGTCACCTGCACCAGCCCCGCCAGTACCGGATCGGTGGGCGAAAGCATGGCACCCAGCAGCAGCGAGATACCCCATGACAGACCGAACAGGTAGTGCGCAGCCAGGCAAGTACCAGCAATCGTGGCAAGCATCACCGGCCCGGCCAGCCAATACGCCGAATGCCAGGCTTTGCTGCGCAGTGGCTGTCGCAACTTGATCCCGGTATTGAACAGCGAAAACAGCACTGCAACCTCGGTCAGACGCTCCAGCCAGTGTCTGGCTTCATGGACATCCAGCTTCAGCATCTCCAGCCCCATCGGCCCAATCGCGAAACCGAACGCCAGGCACACCGCCGACGTCGTGACCGGCAACCAGCGCAAGAAGGATGAGGTCAGTGCCAGCAGCATCAACAACGCGCCGAGCACCGTCATGCAGATCGTGAAGCTCATAGAGGCATGCCCATCGCAATCGGGTGACGTATGGTCTTGTGACTGTGGGGTGACGGGTTAGTTGAGAGAATCTGACAGTGGGAGGGGCATGCTGCCGAGGGGCGTTGAGTGTGAGACGCTTGTTGGCCGGTCGTTGTAAACTTGCCGCGTCAAAGGCGTTGCTCAATAAACGCCGCCCTTTTACTCATTCAAGCAAGGTACCCATGGCCAGCCAGGACATCACATTTATCCCCGATCCCGACGCCACATCCATTTCTTCCGACGTTGCCGGTTTCGGTGGCTTGCTGGTTTCCACCCAGATTCCCACACGCGCCGACGGCAGCCTGGAGTTGGGCGGCATCGTCGAGCAGAGCGAATGCACCTTGCAGGCACTCAAGGTTGCGCTGGAACGTGCGGGCAGTTCCATGGATCGGGTGTTGCACCTGACCATCTACCTCACCGACATGGCTGACCGTGCTGCTTTCAATGAGGTCTACCAGCGCTTCTTCGCCAAGCCCTGGCCGGTGCGTGCTGCGGTTGGCGTGGCGGCATTGGCAGTAGAAGGCATGCGCGTTGAAGTGACGGCGATGGCCGCCAAGGCATAACGCCGGTAGGAGCGAATTTATTCGCGAAAGGCCAGTACATTCCATAAAGATTCATCGCCTGGAATTCTGTCTCGCGAATGAATTCGCTCCTACGGCGCCAAAGACTCAATGTGTCACGCTTTCAGGCGACCCCGCCCACAAATGGTCCAGGTTCTTGAATCCCCAGTTCTTCGCGCATTCGCGGCTGACGATTCTGTCCTCGCCAGCCTGTGTGGAGAGATCTATCAGGGTGTGGGCGATGGGCATCTTGCACAAGGCCGAGTAGAACACTTTGACCTTGGGCGTCAGCAGCGAAGTCTTGTTCTGCTCCATCACGATGCCCAGGTTGCCGCTTTCCAGGCGCACCAGTGAGCCCACCGGGTAGATGCCGACGCATTTGACGAAGGCCTGGAAGATCTTTTCGTCAAAATGCCCGGTCCACTCGGCCATTCTGCTGATCGATTCGGCCGGGCTCCAGCAGGCTTTGTAGGGGCGATCGGAAGTAATGGCGTCATAAACGTCGCAAATGGCGCCCATTCTGGCAAACAGGCTGATCTGTGAACCCGCGAGCCGGTCAGGGTAGCCGCTGCCATCGAAACGTTCGTGGTGGTGCAGGCATACATCCAGCACCCGGGGGCTGAAGTGTTTGCTTTCACCCAGCAACTGACAGCCGAGTTCGGGATGCTTGCGAACGATTGCAAACTCTTCGTCGCTGAGTTTCCCGGGCTTGCTGAGGATGGCCGATGGTATTGCCAGCTTGCCGACATCATGCAGCAGGCCTGCCAGGCCAGCTTCCTTGACCAGGCTTTCGGGCAAGGCCAGTTGACGAGCCAGGGCAATCATCAACCCAGCCACGGCAACCGAATGCATGTAAGTGTACTCATCAGCGCTTTTCAGCCGTGCCAGGCTGAGCAGTGCATCGGGATGGCGCGCCAATGAGTCCGAAATGTCGTCGATCAGGTCGCCCATGTCTTCCAGCTCGGCGATCCGGCCCATGCGCACATCGCTGAATATCCGGGCCACTGCGGCCTTGGAGCGCAGGCAGAGCTCTCTGGCGTAGCCGATTTCCTCTGCCAATTCGCAAGGCTGGTTCTGTCGGGTTGGCGAGGAGGGGGTCTTGCTCTTGTTGACGGGCTCTATATCGAGGCCTCTGCTGCCATCGATCCACAGTCGGGTGATGCTGGAGCTGCGGATGCGTTGCAGGTCGCTTTCATGCTTGAGCAGAAAGCTGCTGGTCCAGAAAGAGTGGTCGGCGCGCAAGTCGCACAGTTCGTGTATATACATGCCGAGGCGAAGCTCGGTGACGGGAATGTGTTTGAGCACGATAAATACCTGCTTTGGCTTGATCGTGAATCAGCAGAACATTCATCCCTTGATTGTTCAGACGTGTTCGTTAAACGGAGAACCGGGAAACCAGTCGGTTCAGGTCGACAGCCAGCCTGGAAAGCTCATGGCTGGCCGTTGAGGTCTGATCGGCAGCCGAGGAGCTTTGCACCGACAGATTCCTGATGCTGACCAGGTTCTCATCGACGGATCGCGCCACATGGGCCTGTTCTTCGGACGCGGTGGCGATCAGCAGGTTGCGCTCGTTGATCTGGGAGATGGCGGTAGTGATTTCCTTTATTGCGGCCCCGGATTCCTGGGCGATCAGCAAGGTCGCATCGGCTTCTTCACTGCTTTGTTTCATCGATTGCACGGCCAGGGTCGAATCCTTCTGGATGCCCTGGATCATCTGCTCGATTTCCTGAGTCGAGGATTGAGTACGGTGGGCCAGAGCCCGGACTTCGTCAGCCACCACTGCGAAGCCGCGGCCTTGTTCACCTGCGCGAGCCGCCTCGATTGCCGCATTGAGTGCCAACAGATTGGTCTGCTCTGCAATGGCACGAATGACGTCCAGTACCTTGGCGATGTTCTGCGCCTGATTGGCCAGACCTTCGACTTCGGTGCTGGTGCGGTCGACCGTAGCGCTGAGTTTTTCGAGCGCGCCGATGGTTTTGCTGACACATTCCTGTCCGGTTTTTGCCGAGCGTTCCGAGGCCTGAGTGGATTCCGAGGCGGACACCGCATTGCGGGCGACCTCTTCAATGGCTGCGGTCATCTCATTTACAGCGGTGGCTGCCTGTTCGGTTTCCATGGATTGACGCTGGATGCCGTTTGTCGACTCCTGAGTGATCGAACTCATTTCCTCTGCCGCCGAAGCCAGAAGGCCGGAGGAATCGGAGATATGTTGAATGGTACTTTTCAGGCTGGAGAGCATGGTCGCAGTTGCACTTTGCAACTCTGTCAGCTCATCGGCACCGGTAATTTCCACATGGGTGCGTAAATCACCTTCGGCAATGCGTTGGGTGGTTTCAAGCAGTGCCTTGACGGGGCGAGCGATACTGCGGGTAAAAACGGTCGCGACCAGGATTGTCACGATAACGGCAATGACAATAAATACGATCGAGAATGTCACCCCGTTTTCATAAGCGGTGTTTGCTGCGCTGCCTGATTGCTCCGAAATCTTGACATTGACCTCTATCAAGGCCTCTATGGACGATTGCAGTGCCTTGGCTTGCGGGCTGCTGGTGTCCCGGATAAAGACGAAGAGTTCGTTGTTGGTCTTGGTCTTGCTGAGTTCCATCAACTCATCGATCTTGGCGATATAGGCCTGAGCATTGGCTTTGACCTGACGATAGACCTGCTCTTCGGTGTCGTTGGATACCATGGGGGCATAGTTGTCGGTCATCTGAATCAGTGTGTTTTTCAGACCTTTCAACTTGTCCAGAGAGGCGCTGCTCTGCCGGTCTTCATCCATCACGAATCGCCGGGCATCCAGGCGGTAGAGCAGGCCTGCGGTCTCGATTCTTCCAGCCTGTCTTACGCTGGGCAGCAGGTCGGTCTGTAACTTGCGTACGGAGTTATGGAGGCTATCCATCTTGTAAAGAACAGTTCCTCCCAAGCCTATGAGAAGCAGGCATATAAGGCCGAAACTGAGAAGGGCGCGCGTATTCAACCGGATATTTCTTATTTTCATTTTTGGATCCTCTTTGCCCCTGTTAGAGCAGCAGCCAACAATCGATCACGTGGCAACGTGATATCACTGTAGGTGCTGTGATGTGAAAAAAACATAGTGGGCAAAGAAAACTTTTATTGCGTAAATGCACTATCAATTGAATCTATTAATTCAAGTTTTCCTGAAAGTAGACGTGAGGATGCGATAGGCAGTGTCGACGCCAACTGTCTATCGCTATGAAGGGTTATAAAGTTTCATATTTAAGTGAATGGGAATGTGTTATAGAGTGTCATTAATTTGCCGTCAATAATTAAGCGGCGGATTGATCCGTGGCAGGAAATATCATGCTGAAACAGGTATAAGTTCCCGGTGTACTTTGCACTGTTACATGCCCTTCATGCAGGCTCATGATGGAGCGTACGATTGCCAGTCCCAACCCGGTACCGCCCTGATGCCGCGAACGGCTGGCATGGACCCGGTAAAAGCGGTCGAACAGGCGTGGCAGATGTTCGGCCTCGATACCCTCACCGGTGTTACCGACGTGGAGCGCAACCCGATCCTCTTGCTGTTCAAGGCTGATGTCGATTGTGCTTCCTTCAGGGCTGTGCCTTATGGCGTTGGAGAGCAGGTTCGAGATGGCCCGCTGGATCATCAGACGCTCGCCGTTTATTCGTGCGTGCCCGGTTACCTGTAGGGAAACGGCCTTTTCTTCAGCCGACAAGGCAAACAGTTCGACTACCTTGTCCACTTCTTCCGCCAGATCGATCCGCGTGAAGGCTATGGGGGCCAGGGGCTGGCTGACGCTGGCCAGGAACAGCATCTGGGACACCATGCGCGACATGCGCTCCAGCTCTTCGGTACAGGATTCAAGCACCTGCTTGTATTCGCCGGGCGGTCTCTCCCTGGAAAGCGTCACCTGGGCCTTGCCCATCAGGTTGTTCATGGGCGAGCGAAGTTCATGGGCCAGATCGTCAGAGAACTGCGTCAACTGCTGAACATCGCTGTCCAGACGGTGCAGCATGAAATTGATCGCATGGGCCAGATTGCTCAGTTCGTCAGGCAGGTCGCTGGTCTTTACCCGATGCGTGAGGTCGCGTGCCGATATCATTTGCGCCACCTTGCGAAAGGCCCGCAGCGGTTTGAGGCCGCGATGCACCACCCACCAGGCGACCGCGCCGACCAGAAGCAGAATCAGCGGCAAGGCGATCAGGGTCGAGGTCATATAAGACTTCAGCAAGGCAATATCGCTTTGCCGGTCGAGAGACAACAGGACGGTTACCCTCTGTTTATCGCGCAATGGCACCAGCCTTGAGGCAATCAGTACCTTGCCGTTGCCCTGACTGTCGGCGTTCATGGCCAGAATCTGCGCTGCCGTTGCATGACCCATGTTGAACAGCACATGAGTCGGATCTTCAGGATCGATGATCGCCAGACTGAAATCGTCATGGCCCATGATCTGGTCACGCAGGTTATGAGGGTTGAGCATGATATCCGCTCTGCTGGCCGTCTCGGCCAGGCTGTGCTCGATCTGCTTGAGCTTTTCTTCCAGGCTGTTGGTGGCGCGCAGATCCAGTTGGCGCGAGATGGCCAGCGAGGCCAGGGTCGCCATGACGATGACCAGGATGGCGCACATCAGGCTGACGGTCAGCCCCAGTTGCATGGACAGCCGCGTGGGTTTCATTCGCGGGACTCCAGCACATAACCCACGCCGCGCAGGGTATGGATCAGCTTGTTGTCGAACGGGTCATCGATCTTGGCCCGCAGGCGGCGGATGGAAACTTCAACCACGTTGGTATCGCAATCGAAGTTCATGTCCCACACCAGGGAAATGATCTGGGTGCGCGACAGAACCTCGCCGCTGTGACGCATCAACAAATGCAGAAGGGCGAACTCCTTGGTCGTCAGGTCAATACGCTGCTTGCCCCGGAATGCACGATGCCGGCCCTGATCGAGTTCCAGGTCCGCTACCTGCAACACCTGAGGCACGTTGGCCTGATCGCTGCGTCGCATCAGGGTGCGAATCCTTGCAAGCAGTTCAGGAAACTCGAAGGGCTTGACCAGATAGTCGTCCGCTCCCGATTCCAGGCCTTTGATCTTTTCATCGAGGCGACCACGGGCGGTCACGATCATGACCCGGGTGTTACTGGTCTTGCGCAGTTGTGCCAGGACATCCCAGCCATCCATGCCAGGCAGGTTGATGTCCAGAATGACAACGTCATAGATCTGTTGTTGTGCCAGGCAAAGGCCGTCAATTCCTGTTGCGGCGATATCGACGATATAGCCGCTTTCGGTCAGGCCCTGATGCATGTACTCGGCAGTTTTCGGCTCGTCCTCGACCACAAGGATTCGCATGGTTGAATATCCTGTTTGAGTAAATCGGTGAGTGAATAATCTCCAATACCCTGGAAGGCTATTCGTGAGTGCGTTTTTTCATTGCAAGATGCTGGCGTGCAGGATTCTGGAGTCTGTAGCGGCTACAGGGTCAACCTGATTTCGTGGATTACTTTAAGGCCAAAGTCTCGTGCTTTTTGCAGATAACGAAATTGTAATTTTCCAGCAACCCCACTGATAACTGCCATTCCCTAAAGTCCCTGCGTCAACCTCGGCAGCACATGCTTGCCGGTGCAATCGCCGATCAGGCGTGGATTTATGCAAGTGGGGAAGTACAACGTGCGCGGCTATCGAATCTTGAACAGTCCACCGGGCAGCAAGCCCGGCAGAATGAAAATGGGCCTTGCCTGTGTGCTGTTCCTGGCGGCTTGCAGCCAGAGCGCGACGGCTGCACAAGCACAGGTCATCAATCTTTCCGAAGCGCTGGACACAGCCTTTTCCATGAACCCGGATCTGGCTGCCGCTCGCAGGGAAATCGACATCGCCCAGGGGGAAAGGCAGCAGGCAGGATTGATACCCAATCCCGAGTTGTCATGGGAGATGGAAGACACCCGCAAGGCGACCAGCACCACGACCATCGCCATCAGTCAGGCACTGGAACTGGGTGGCAAGCGAGGTGCCCGGATCGATGTCGCCAGCCGCGCCCAGGATGTCGCTGCACTTGAACTTGAACAACGTGGCAACGCTTTACGCGGCGATGTGGTCCAGGCCTTTTTTGCTGCCTTGCGGGCGCAGGCCGGGCTGGATCTTGCGCTGGAGTCCCAGGCCTTGGCCGAGCGCGGGCTTCAGGTTGCCGAAGGCCGGATTCGTGCCGGCAAATCGTCGCCTGTAGAAGCCACTCGCGCTCAGGTGCAACTGGCCGAAACCCGTTTGCAGGTGCGTCAGGCTCAGATCGCCAAGTCGGGCGCCTGGCGTGAACTGTCCCGGATCATGGGCCAGTCGCAGAGCTCTTTCGAGCGTCTGCAATCCCCGAACCTGTCGCCGGGCAAGGCGCCTCACGCGCCGACCCTGTTGAATGAAATCAAGCAGACCGCCGAGCTGCGCCTGGCTGAAACGCGCATAGCACTGGGCGAAGCGCAACTGGGTTCACAGAAGGCGCAACGCATTCCCAATCTCACCGTCAGCGTGGGCAGCCAATACAGTCGAGAGGAACGCGAGCGGGTCAATGTCGTCGGCTTTTCCGTGCCGATTCCACTGTTCGACCGCAATCAGGGCAATGTCCTGGCGGCAGCACGCCGGGCCGATCAGTCCCGTGACCTGCGCAACTCCGTTGAGTTGAAGCTGCGTACCCAGACGCAACTTGCGCTGGATCAGTGGGACACGGCAGCCCAAGAGGCCGAGTCGTTCACCAAGGTCATCCTGCCGGCCGCTCAACAAGCCGTCGATACCGCGACCCGTGGATTCGAGATGGGCAAGTTCGGTTTTCTTGAAGTGCTCGATGCGCAGCGCACCTTGATTGCTGCACGCAGCCAATACCTGGAGTCGTTGGCCCGTGCGGCTGATGCACGGGTTGCCATCGAACGCATCTACGGCGATTCGGGCCGTTTTCTCACTCAACTTCAATAGCCAGCGGTGGCCAGCGACACGGGCGTCAAGCTCAGGATGGCCAATCAGGAGTACTCATGAATAACAAACGCAACATTGCCGCTGTGACGGCAGTGGTGGTCCTCATTGGCCTGGGCAGTCTGGCCATCGGCGGCGGTCAGTCTTTCTCCAACGCTTCTTCCGATCATGCCCATGAAGACGAGAAGGAATCGTCTCACGCCCATGAACAAGGTCATGAAGGGGAAGAGCATGACGATCATGGCAAAGCGCAGAAGGCCAAGCCGGCAGAAAAGGATGACCATGGCGATGAAGGCCATGGAGAGGAAGGCTTGCTGGAGTTGAGCGAGGCTCAGATCAAGGCCGCGGGCATAGAGCTGAGTGTTGCAGCCCCTCGCCAGATGAACACTACCGTCTCGTTTCCCGGTGAAATTCGCTTCGATGAGGATCGCACTTCGCATGTGGTGCCAAGGGTCAGCGGTGTCGTGGAGGAGGTGAAGGCCGATCTGGGGCAGCAGGTCAGAAAAGGCCAGGTCCTGGCGGTGATTGCCAGCCAGCAGGTTTCGGAACAGCGCAGTGAATTGAGCGCCGCCCAGCGCCGGGTCGAACTGTCCCGCCTGACATTTCAGCGCGAGAAAAAACTCTGGGAAGACAAGATCTCTGCCGAGCAGGATTACCAGCAGGCTCGTCAGGCCTTGCAGGAGGCGGAAATCGCTCTGACCAATGCCCGACAGAAAGTCAGTGCCATGGGCGCAGCGGGCAATGCCAGCGGAAATCGCTATGAACTCGTCGCGCCCTTCGATGCCGTGGTCGTGGAAAAGCATATGGGGCTTGGCGAGGTCGTGAGCGAGAGCAGCAACGCTTTCACGCTTTCGGATCTGTCGCGTGTCTGGGCCACGTTCGGTGTGACTCCCAAGGATCTGGACAAGGTGGTTGTGGGGCGCAAGGTCAAGGTCAGCTCACCGGACATGAATGCCGAAGTCGAAGGTCAGGTGAGCTATGTCGGTAACCTGCTGGGCGAGCAGAGCAGGGCGGCAACGGTGCGGGTGAAGCTTGCCAATCCGCAGGGCGCCTGGCGTCCCGGATTATTCGTTTCCATCGCCGTGGCGGCTCAGACCAGCGAGGTCGCGATCAGCATTCCCGAGGAAGCGATTCAGACAATCGAAGAAAAACCTTCTGTCTTTGTACGTATACCCCAGGGGTTCCAGGTCCAGCCTGTCACGCTCGGGCGTAGCGACAGCGGGTATGTGGAGGTTCTCAAGGGGCTGGCAGTCGATACACAAGTCGCAACCGCCGGCAGTTTCGTCCTCAAGTCGGAGCTGGGCAAGGGCTCGGCCGAGCATGCCCATTGATCCGCTACGCACGAGAACTCTCCCATGTTTGAACGCCTGATTCAATTTGCCATAGAGCAACGCATTGTCGTCATGCTGGCGGTCTTGCTGATGGTAGGGCTGGGCATTGCCAGCTACCAGAAGCTGCCCATCGATGCGGTGCCCGATATCACCAACGTCCAGGTGCAGATCAATACTGCTGCACCGGGTTTTTCTCCGCTGGAAACCGAACAGCGCATTACGTTTGCCATCGAAACCGTCATGGCCGGGCTGCCGGGCTTGAAACAGACTCGCTCGCTGTCGCGCTCGGGGTTGTCTCAGGTCACGGTGATCTTCGAGGATGGCACCGACCTGTTTTTCGCTCGCCAACTGGTCAGCGAGCGTTTACAGACCGCCAAGGAGCAGTTGCCCGAAGGCATCGATGCCATGATGGGGCCTATTTCCACGGGGCTTGGGGAAATATTTCTCTGGACGGTCGAGGCCAGGGAGGGGGCGCTGAAGGAAGATGGCACGCCTTATACCGCCACCGACCTTCGGGTGATTCAGGACTGGATCATCAAGCCGCAGTTGCGCAATGTGCCGGGTGTCGCTGAGATCAACACCATTGGCGGTTTTGCCAAGCAGTACCAGATCGCCCCGGACCCCAAGAAACTGGCCGCCTACAAGCTGACGCTCAATGACCTGATCGTGGCGCTTGAGCGCAATAACTCCAATGTCGGCGCCGGTTATATCGAGCGTGGTGGCGAGCAATTGGTGGTGCGTGCGCCGGGCCAACTGGTCAATGAGCCGGATATCGCCAATATCGTGATTGCCAATGTGCACGGCACTCCGATCCGGGTAAGCCATGTCGCCGATGTCGTGATCGGCAAGGAGCTGCGTTCCGGTGCCGCGACCGAAAACGGTCGTGAAGTGGTGCTGGGGACGGTTTTCATGCTGATCGGGGAAAACAGTCGCAGCGTCTCTCAGGCGGTGGCGGCAAAGCTGACCGAGATCAACCGCTCGCTGCCCAAGGGGGTTGTGGCGGTTACGGTGTATGACCGTACCCATCTGGTCGAAAAGGCCATTGCCACGGTCAAGAAGAACCTGGTCGAAGGCGCGATTCTGGTCATCGCTGTCCTGTTTCTGTTCCTGGGTAACATCCGCGCCGCCCTGATCACCGCCATGGTGATTCCGCTGGCAATGCTCTTCACCTTCACCGGCATGTTCGCCAACAAGGTCAGTGCCAACCTGATGAGTCTGGGGGCGCTGGACTTCGGGATTATCGTCGATGGCGCGGTGGTGATCGTCGAAAACGCCATTCGCAGGCTGGCCCATGCCCAGCAGCGGCATGGCCGGATGCTGACCCGTTCCGAACGTTTCCATGAGGTGTTTGCAGCCGCGCGTGAGGCCCGGCGTCCGTTGATCTTCGGTCAGTTGATCATCATGGTCGTCTACTTGCCGATATTTGCCCTGACAGGCGTCGAGGGCAAGATGTTCCACCCGATGGCCTTTACCGTGGTCATTGCCCTGTTGGGCGCGATGATTCTGTCCGTGACCTTCGTACCTGCCGCAATTGCCATGTTCGTCACTGGCAAAGTGAAAGAAGAGGAAGGCGTGGTCATGCGTACGGCCCGGCAGCGGTATGCGCCGGTTCTGGATTGGGTGCTTGGCCACCGTACTCTGGCCTTCGGCATGGCGTTTGCGGTTATCGCCGTTTCTGGTGTGGCCGCCAGCCGGATGGGCAGCGAGTTCATTCCGAGCCTGAGCGAAGGCGACTTTGCCTTGCAGGCATTGCGTGTGCCGGGCACCAGCCTGACCCAATCGGTCGACATGCAGCAGCGTCTCGAAAAGGCCATTATCGAACGCATGCCTGAAGTAGAGCGTATGTTCGCTCGTACAGGCACGGCGGAAATTGCCGCTGACCCGATGCCGCCGAACATTTCCGATAGTTATGTGATGCTCAAGCCGACGGATCAATGGCCTGATCCGAAGAAGTCGCGAGAGACGCTGATTGCCGAATTGCAGGCAGCGGCTGCCAGTGTGCCGGGTAGCAATTACGAGCTGTCCCAGCCGATTCAGTTGCGCTTCAATGAGCTGATTTCAGGCGTGCGCAGTGATGTTGCGGTAAAGGTGTTTGGTGATGACATGAATGTCCTGAACCAGACTGCCAACAAGATTGCGGCAACGCTGCAGAAAGTCAGTGGTGCCTCGGAGGTCAAGGTCGAGCAGACCACCGGCCTGCCGGTGCTGACAATCAATATCGATCGCGACAAGGCCGCCCGTTATGGCTTGAACATGGGGGATGTGCAGGATGCCATTGCCATTGCTGTCGGTGGGCGTCAGGCCGGTACTTTGTATGACGGGGACCGCCGCTTCGATATGGTGGTGCGTTTATCCGAGAAGCTGCGCACCGACGTGAACGGGCTCTCGAACCTGTTGATCCCCGTTCCGGCAAGCCCGGGCAGCAACTCGCAAATCGGCTTTATTGCCCTGTCGCAAGTGGCGACTCTGGATCTGGTGCTGGGGCCTAACCAGATCAGCCGCGAGAACGGCAAGCGCCTGGTCATCGTCAGCGCCAACGTGCGTGGCCGGGACCTCGGCTCGTTCGTGGAGCAGGCCGGACAGGACATTCAGGAGCAAGTGACGATCCCGCCAGGATACTGGACCAGTTGGGGCGGCCAGTTCGAGCAGCTTCAATCGGCGGCCCAACGCCTGAAAATAGTGGTGCCTGTCGCGTTGCTGATGGTGCTGGCGCTGCTGTTCATGATGTTCAACAACCTCAAGGACGGCTTGCTGGTGTTCACCGGGATTCCCTTTGCGCTCACAGGCGGCATATTGGCTTTATGGCTCAGGGACATTCCGTTGTCGATTTCCGCCGGGGTCGGGTTCATTGCCCTGTCCGGTGTCGCGGTCTTGAATGGTCTGGTGATGATTGCCTTTATCCGTAACCTGCGTGAAGAAGGGTTCAGCCTGTCCAGGGCGATTCACGAAGGGGCATTGACCCGTCTGCGACCTGTCTTGATGACGGCCCTTGTCGCTTCGCTGGGCTTCATCCCCATGGCCCTGGCCACAGGCACTGGCGCTGAAGTACAGAGGCCGCTGGCAACCGTCGTGATCGGCGGCATCCTGTCGTCCACGATTCTGACCTTGCTTGTCCTGCCTGCGTTGTATCAATGGGCGTATCGTCGGGAGCAATAGAGAACTTTTTGGCTGATTGAGCCCGTGGCAGGTGACTGTCACGGGTTTTTATATTTCAGGCAATTAAAGCTGGACGGGGCAAGTTGTTTGAAAGATGGATTATTACGTCATTACAAAATGGTAATTCTCACGTAACGTTCTGGAAAGTGTCCGATTGCTACAGTGAGTCATCACTAAATAGGAGTCGGAAGATGAATGTTCTGAAGCTGTCTGTTCTTGCCTTTGCACTTGCCTCGCCGCTGACCTCGTACGCTTTCAGTTCTGTGGATCTACGGGGCGACGAGCGGAGCAGGGAGCATCAAATAAAGGTCGAGGATTATGCGGCCAGGACGAAAAAGTCCGTTCCTGAAATACAGAATTATGTCTACGGAATGAAACTGGATATTGCCAGGGTGGTGATTAAGACGCCGGTTCCAAAGAACTGCGGGGTCAACGCTAAATTGATGACGTATGAGAACTCAAAAGGCGAGCTTAATACACTGCGTTACAAGGTGCTGAGTGACTGTGCCGGCAAGAATTGATGACGGCTCCGCTTGCCTCGTTGATGTCTACAAATAAAAATATTCAGAAACAATTGGTCCTTTGGGCTATGCCAGATGGCAGTGTTTATCAAATTATTGGATTGCTACATTGAATCGTCACTAAACAGGAGAAAATAGATGAATGTTTTAAAGCTGTCCGTTCTTGCTTTTGCGCTGGCTTCGCCATTGACCTCGTACGCTTTCAGTACTTCGGATTTACGGAGCAGTGATGAACGCAGCAAAGCGCATCAGATCAAGGTCGAGGAATATGCGGCCAAGGTCCAGAAGCCGGTTCCCGTTATACAGAACTATGCCTACGGAATGAAGCTGGATGTTGCCAAGGTGGTCATCAAGACCCCGGCCCCTGGCGACTGCGGTATCAACTATAAGTTCATGACTTATGAAGATTCGCAAGGCGATCTCAATACACTTAGTTACAAGGCAATAACTGAGTGTGCCGGTAGGAACTGATGCTTGTAAACCAATAAGCGGCTGGTGCGTATGCGCCAGCCGCTTATTGCATTTGAGAAAGGCATTCCCGGCTGCATTCCTCGCAGCTATGCCCATCCTGCCCGGGGTTCACCATCAGCCTTGAACACCAGAGCTTTCAAACCACCCTCGATACGGGCATCGGGAAATTCGGGCGGATTTTCCAGGCGTTGTTTGAAGCGCAATCCCGGAGCTTCAACCGCTGTGTGCCGGATCAGAAAGTCCGTGCCGACTGCCGGATCGTTCATACAGGCCAGTACCGTTCCATCCTCGGTCAGCAGTTCCGGCAAGCGGCGCAGAACCCTCTGATAATCCTTGTCGAGCATGAAGCTGCCTTTCTGAAAAGACGGCGGGTCGATGATGACCAGATCATAAGGGCCGGAGCGCGTGACCTTGGCCCAGGACTTGAAAAGATCATGGCCCAGAAAGCTGACCCGGCTCAGGTCATGGCCATTGAGTCTATGATTCTCCCGGCCACGATTGAGGGCGGCCTTGGCCATGTCCAGATTGACGACGTGATCGGCACCGCCTGCAATGGCGGCCACTGAAAAGCCGCAGGTATAGGCGAACAGGTTAAGTATCCGTTTGCCCCTGGCCTGGGAACGAACCCATTCACGACCGTAACGCATGTCCAGAAACAGCCCGCTATTCTGTTTCTTGCCGAAATCGACCTTGTAGCGCAGGTTGTTCTCAGTGATGACCCATTCGTCGATCGCCTCGCCCAATAGCCATTGCACGGTGCTTTGTGGCTGATAGCGATGTTGCAGCAGGAGCGTATGTGCCTGGCTCTGTTGCCATTGGGGCGATTGTGTCAGCTCCATCAATTGCCGTGTCAATGCCTCCAGCTCTGATTCGAGCGGTTCCTTGAACAGCGAGACCAGTACCACGCCTTGCATCCAGTCGACCGTGATCTGCTCAAGCCCCGGCCATACTCTGCCGCGGCCATGAAACAGGCGGCGGGTTTCATCGGGCACAGTGCTCAAGGCATTGAGCAGGTGCTGTTGCAGTGTGGCGAGCGCATCAGGGGTCATGACAAGGGTCGGCAGAAAAGGGGCGCGTATGTTAAACGCATTTCAACCGACGCTGAAATCGAAGCGATGTCGATGCTTTCTGGCAGGCAACTCAACGGGGCATATAGCGGCGTTGCCAGCGATGGGGGATCTTCAGTGAAACAAGCCCCAGCAATGCAGAAAGCACCCCGCTGACCAGCAGTGCATTGAGGCCCATGCGTTGTTCGAGCACAGCCCCGATGACGGCGCCGATGAACATGCCTGCCCATGGCACAAGCTGAATCCGCCAGCCATCGCGTCGCTCGCCCAGCATCCAGCGCCCCAGGCCACGCCCGAAACGTGACAGAGCGCCGGTCACGTAGGTCAGGCCGACCGGAAGGCCGTTGACCTGTTCGACAGCGGCATTGAGCATGCCCATGGCCAGAATGGCCCAGACCAGTGCCAGAATGTTCGCACCCATCGGCCAGGCCGCTGCGGCACAGAGCAATGTTGCGATACTGAGCAGCAAGGGCAGGGCGCGCCTGCCGCCCAGGCGGGCAACGATGACGCCCAGCGCATTGCCCGCAATAAACACGGCAATGGCCAGTATCAGGCGAGTGGTGGTTCCCGGGTCCCCATCGCTGATGGCGACGGCCAGGCGAGTGGTGTTGCCGCTCATGAATGAAACGAAATCCCCGGTGGCCATGAAGCCTATCGCGTCTGTCATGCCAGCCAGTACCGACAGGCTGGCCGCCAGCGCCATACCGACCCTGCCGCGCCATTTCTGCATGTTCAGGTGTCTGGGGCTGGCGTTGATCTTTGCGGGCGATGGCAACATTGACGGCTCTCTGGCAGCAGGCAAGTGCGGAGCAGGGGTTCGATACAGGGTCTATTGCGGTTTGGTGCGCACGATCCTTTTTGCCTTGACCTCGTCGGCATAAGCCTTGAGTTGATCGGCATCGCTGTAGAGCCTGTTGACCAGTTGCAGAATGGCGGTCACATCAACATCTTTCATGTCCGAAGCGATCTTGAGGATTTCATCTGCCGTTTTTTCGAGGTTGGATGCCGTACCCTTCAGGTGCCGTTTCAGCTCCTGCGTCGGCTTATTGAGAGCCATATATATTCCTGTCAGATAAATGTCTGAACTCCATGCCCTGAGCATGGCTTTTTCCACGTTAACAAGCAATCCGTGGGTCGTTATCTGACATTCATGCAGGAAAGGGTGGCGGGCAGCCCGGATACTGTGTGCGTTACCCGTGGCGTCCCGCCGGGCGGACCTGGATCAATCGTCGCGGGTCAGCACTTCCAGCAGCTCTATTTCAAAGGTCAGATTGGCGCCGGGCTGGATATGGGCGCCCATCTTCCTGTCGCCATAGCCGAGATGGGCCGGGACGAAGAGTTTGCGTTTACCGCCGACTTTCATTCCCATCAGGCCCAGGTCCCAGCCTTTGATGACCCTGCCGGTACCAATCACGCACTGGAACGGTTTTCCCCGCTCATGGGATGAGTCGAAGACCGTGCCATCGTCCAGCACGCCCGTGTAATGAGTCGTGATCAAGGCGCCTTTGACCGCTTCCTTGCCGTCCCCGATATGCAGGTCGGTAATCTGTAATTCGTTGCTCATTGCCAGCTTGTCCAGTGAGGGGCGGGGTTGCTTTCTCGCAGAAAACCTTTGGGGTAGCAAGCTGCGGAAACGAAAACGGGGAAGTTTTCACTTCCCCGTCCGGTTCGTTGCAGAGTCAGGCATCAGAGGTTCTGCGTGCTGATTACCATCGCCTGAGCAATATTGGCTTTCTGCTCTTCGGTAAAGTGGTCCCAGACATTGACCTTGGCGTAGTAGCCAAGCCCGGCCAGGCAGTAGAGGCTCAAGGTGAAAACGATAAAGATCGAAATGAATGTCCAGCGACCCTGATCGTCTTCGCGCGTGAAATCACGGGAGTAGCGGGTATCTGCAGAGCCACGGGATGCAAGCACCGAGGACAGACGTTTGAACCATTGGAACAGGTGAATCACAACAAGCCGCAGCATTGGAAATAGCCTCAATATCAGAAAACGGAGCTGGCCTTGGGGCTCGATGAGCCAAAAAGCAAAAGCTGAAAACGCAGAAAGCCCGTCTATGACGGGCTTTCTTTTTATGAGTCAGTTCAAGTCGTTTGGGGGCATCGCAACAAGACAGCCTTGCTGCCGATGTTCGATTCCGCACTCGCTTGACGATATTGCAACATTTTAAGATAAATGCACGGCAGCAGCTACCGGCTGGCGGCTGTTGTCAGATAACTGGTCGCCTCTGGGCATGCGACATAGTGTCGCTGGCGGGCTCTTTTCCATGACCCCCGTCAATCTTTGTAATACTTATTCGACGGGTGAAATATCTTTTTATATTGTAGGATCTCATCCCGCATTAAATTTCTGGACTATATGAATACCCCTCAGGAGCCTCCTGGTCGCTCTGCTTCATCAACACCCTCTGTCTGCTCGCGTGCCCACGCCTCGTTATCGAGTGGATCACTTCATTCAAGCATTGGTTTCTTCACTCTCTTGCAGGGTGTTTGCCCCGTCAGCCTTTTGCCCTCCGGATTTGCCGAGCAACGCCCGGTAATGCCGCAGAGTGCATGCTTGATTCTGCCGATGACATCCTCCCGCCACTTCTTGCACGAGACTGAATGATTCCTATGGAATGGATTGCTGACCCCACGGCATGGCTTGGCCTGCTTACGCTGATCGTGCTGGAACTGGTGCTGGGTATCGACAACCTGGTGTTCATTGCCATTCTGGCTGACAAGTTGCCCCCCGAGCAGCGTGACAAGGCCCGCGTGATCGGCCTGTCCCTGGCGCTGATCATGCGGCTGGGCCTGCTGGCGAGTATTTCCTGGATGGTGACGCTGACCGAGCCTCTGTTCGAGGTGTTCGATCACAGCTTCTCCGGACGTGACCTGATCATGCTCTTCGGTGGTGTGTTCCTGTTGTTCAAGGCCACGATGGAATTGCATGAGCGACTGGAAGGCCATGTCAGCCAGCGCGCCGGTAATGCCACCTATGCCATGTTCTGGCCTATCGTGGCGCAGATCGTGGTGCTGGACGCCGTGTTCTCGCTGGATGCCGTGATTACTGCGGTCGGCATGGTCGAGCACCTGTCGGTCATGATGATTGCCGTGATTTTCTCCATCGGCCTGATGCTGGTTGCCAGCAAGCCGCTGACCAAGTTCGTCAACAGTCACCCGACCGTCATCATGCTGTGTCTGGGCTTCCTGATGATGATTGGTTTCAGCCTGACCGCAGAAGGCCTGGGTTTCCATATACCTAAAGGCTACCTGTATGCCGCGATTGGCTTCTCGATCCTGATCGAGGTGTTCAACCAGATCGCTCGCAAGCGCAGCAAGAAGTCTGCCCATGGTCATCTTCCGCGTCGTGAGCGTGCAGCCCATGCGGTGATGCGTCTGCTGGGTGGCCGCAAGCTGGAGGCGGGCGAGGTCGATGAGGAAATCATCGAAATGGTCGAAGGCGAAGGCACCGAGCCGGTCTTTGACCGCCGCGAGCGCGTCATGATCAGCGGCGTCCTGCAACTGGCCGAGCGCCCTGTGCGTACTGCCATGACGCCGCGTACCGAAGTCGACTACATCGATATCGGTGACGATGCAGAGAAGATCCGCCTCAAGCTGATGCACTCTTCGTATTCCCGATTGCCGCTGATCGGTGAGGCTGGTATCGATGAGCCATTAGGCTTTGTACACAAGAAGGAACTGTTGAAGGAAATCCTGGCCGGTAATGAGCCTGATCTGCGCCTGATGAGCCGCAAGGCCATCAACCTGCTGGATAACTTCACGATCCTCAATGCCCTGGAGCAGATGCGCAAGGAATCGACTCACATCGCATTCGTGGTCAATGAGTTCGGCGATTTCATCGGAGTCCTGAGCATGACCGATATTCTGGAGTCCATTGCCGGCCAGTTACCCGATGCCAGCGAAGTGGAAGGCCCGGATATCGTGCCGCAGGGCGAGGACTTCCTGGTCTCGGGTGCCTTGAATCTGAGCCTGATCCGCGAGCGGACCGGCTTCCAGGCCAAGGCAACCGATGATTACCAGACCCTGGCCGGTCTGGTCATGAGCCTGCTGGATCGCTTGCCGGTGATCGGGGACAACCTGGACTGGCAAGGCTGGCAACTCAAGGTCATCGGTGTCGAGGAGCGGCGCGTGACTCGGGTTCTGCTGCAAAAGCAGCCGGATGCGCAAACCTCTTAAACCTTGAATCGTGGGTGGTATGGGTGTTTTTAGCCCGTACCACCCACGTTTTGCTGTCGGCGGTCAGGCGAACCTGCACTGCCAGCGAGGCTTGGTCTATCCTGCCTCATTCCCAGTGGTTTCAACATGCAGTCAACCACGTCCACAAAACGGAGACTGCCATGGCCGCTGCCTTCCTGTTCAATCCCAATCTGACTTATGACGTCGTTTCTGCCCGCAAGGCCTATCCGGTCTGGCGTATCCGCGAGCGCAAGGTCTACGCCTATCTGGAGCATGATCCGCGCCGCGACTGGAGTGGCGAGATAGGCACCTTGAGCCTTGGAACCCCGCAGCGTCTGGTTGACCATGACGGGCAAACCATCGCCTATATCGTGGGGGCCGAAGTACGGGACACCAAGGGGCGACGATTTGCCCTGAACGAAGTCAAGGACTGACCCGACTTTTGATTATCGACGCCGTGGCCGCGAAACCACTGACTCGATATTCTTGCGCCCGATCAACTTCGGCTGGGCTGGTTCTTGAGCTTCAGGCTCATCGATCAGCCATTTGAACATCACCAGACAATCCACCAGCCCCGATTGCCGATGGCGATAGGCGCGTGGCAGACGCCCCACGGTTTCAAAACCCAGCTTGCTCCATAGGGCAACCGCCGCTTCATTGGTGGATACCACCGAATTGAACTGCATGGCCAGAAAACCGCTTTCGCGAGCCAGTTGCTGAGAGTGCTCGCACATCAGGCGTGCCACGCCACGCCCCCGTGCCGCCTCAGTCACCATATAACCGCAATTGCTGACATGCCTGCCGGGACCGGCGGCATTGGCCTTGAGGTAATAACTGCCCAGCAACTGGCCGTCTTCTTCTGCAACCAGCGTATGCAGCGGCAACCCCATCCACAGGTCGCGTGCCTGCTCCCGAGTCAGAGCAGGGTCGTAGGCGTATGTTTCCTGGGCCACGACGACAGCCTGAAAAGTGGGCCAGAAAGTCTCGAAGTCGTCGTTGGTCATGGGGCGAATCTGAATCATGGGGTTCCTTGCAGAAGGGCTGTAGCAGAATGTCGTATCGGGCGGGTAGATTTTGCCTGAGCCCCGGATTTTGTACAGTCTGGGTTCTGCCGGGGCTAGGCTCTGTACGAAAAGTCGGCGAGCGAAGGTCAGGCAAGGCAAAAACAGGCGAGGAACGGTCGGAGTCGCGCTCGACTTTACGTCTTGTAAATGAGCATTGCGATGGGGGCGCCGAGCCCGGACTCGCGCACGAGCCTGTTTTTAACGCAGCATCACCGAGCGCAGCCACTTTTCGTACAAAGCCTAGGGCTGTTGATCGGTTTTTCTCAGTCACTATAAACCACATGTCGCGCCATCAGATTGGGGCGGATGAGGGTGTCAATGGTTGCAATCCGATAACTCATTTCGTTTACCTTCGTTTTGAACGTGTCGTCATCCATGTTCATCCAATAATGCTGTTTACGGCTGTACTTGCGGTCATGCTCTGCCGTGATGGGGTCCAGATGACGATAAGGCTCATGGCATGGTAAATCGGGAAGAGGGCGGCTGATATCCATGAAGTTCTGCAGGTAGTCCCATAGCGCGCAAGGTTTATGTGTCATGTCATCGGGACAGAACAGACTATTGAGATTGATCTGGATATCGTCATAGCGATGGCATAGCAATAACCCATGCATCGGCCCGTGACGATCCGGTGTGGTGGTCATGTAGGCATCAAACTCATGGAACGGCGCTACCCGTTCGTCGATGACACCGTCTTTCTTGAAGCGCTTGTAATCGAAGAGCGTGACCAGCCCGGTACGACGATTCAACTCCCAAAGCGGGCCTTTGGGTGGGCGGAACCAGATGCGGGGGAAGTAGTTGACAATGATGTGGCCGGTGAGCCAGCAACCTAACCAAGGTCCCATCAAAACCAGAAATGTTTCTGTGATGTTATTGAAGTAACTGGAAAAAAATGATTTTTCAGGCTGATCGGCCCCTAATAAACATGTTAATAAATAGATGGGGAGCAACATGATAAAAGACCATTTGCCTCCCGTTTTCATTACTAACCAGAACTGTGATCTAAAAGGAAGTTGAGCGAACCTGAAACGCTCCTGATCATGTTTTTGATGCAGTTCCACTCCTTCAAAAGGGGCCGGTACATAAGTTCCCGCAGCCTGTTGCTCCCGTTTTTCCTTTTCGGCTTGTTCCCAGAACCTCATGCTTTTTGGTGTTGGATCTTCCATGAAGTCGATAAGGGTAACGTCCTGAGTCTCCCCCCATGGCAACCGTCTGGTCGCGAATTTATGTAACCAGCTGCGCGGACTCGATGCAATCTGGTTCGGTATGCGGTCTGGTCGGTAAGCATGTGGGCCATAGTAAGACGAAGCTTGTGGGTTATTCATTGTGCAGGGCCTTGGCGTATCTGCTCCCGAGTCAGAGCAGGGGCGTGCTTGGTTTTTCTCAGTCACTATAAATCACATGTCGCGCCATCAGATTGGGGCGGATGAGGGTGTCGATGGTTGCAATCCGATAACTCATTTCGTTTACCTTCGCTTTGAAAGTGTCGTCATCCATGTTCATCCAGTAACGCTGTTTACGGCTGTACTTGCGGTCATGCTCTGCCGTGATGGGGTCCAGATGGCGATAAGGCTCATGGCGTGGTAAATCGGGAAGAGGGCGGCTGATATCCATGAAGTTCTGCAGGTAGTCCCATAGCGCGCAAGGTTTATGTGTCATGTCATCGGGACAGAACAGACTATTGAGATTGATCTGGATATCGTCATAGCGATGGCATAGCAATAACCCATGCATCGGCCCGTGACGATCCGGTGTGGTGGTCATGTAGGCATCAAACTCATGGAACGGCGCTACCCGCTCGTCGATGACACCGTCTTTCTTGAAGCGCTTGTAATCGAAGAGCGTGACCAGCCCGGTACGACGATTCAACTCCCAAAGCGGGCCTTTGGGTGGGCGGAACCAGATGCGGGGGAAGTAGTTGACAATGATGTGGCCGGTGAGCCAG